>DASXEJ010000100.1 GCA_036490175.1 Pirellulales bacterium
TTATGTACAACACCACCGACGTTCCGTCGCGGCCCTCCGCATATTCCTGACGGACTACCATCGTCCCATTGTCCGCGATATTGGGCAACTCCGTGATAGTCGGCTCGCGTCGGCAACCGTTGATTTCGATCCAGGTGCGAAGCGCTTCGTCGACCGGCAGAAAATCGGCTTGCGACATGCTGCGCGGTCCGCGGCCGCCGGCGATAGGCACGAACTCGTCGAGAGTTCCGTGAAAGTGAATCACCGAAACAGGCCGCACGGGGCATGGCGCGTCTAGGCACAACGTTCCGGCCACCGGGGCAACCGCGGCGATCCGGTCGGCCAATTCGGCGGCCAGTCGATAGGCCATCATGCCACCGTTAGAAATGCCGGTGGCAAAGACCCGCTTGCTATCCACAGCGGCCACGTTTTGAATGTCGTCCAGGATCGCGCTTGTGAAGGCCACGTCGTCGACCTGGTGTCGCCTGGCGAAACCGCAGCAGCTACCAGCATTCCACGTGAGCAAGCGTGGGAACTCGCCTGTACCGTTGGGATAGACGGCTATGAAGCAGGCCTGGTCGGCTTTATCGTTGAGGCTGCAGAATCGCGTCATGAACGCTGCATCGGTGGCGCCGCCATGAAAGGCTAGGACCAGCGGCACTGGCTTCGCGCCATCGTACGACAGCGGCACATGGATCAGATAAGTTCGCGTCCGGCCGTCGATTTCCAGCGCGCGGGTGTGATCGCCTGGCATTAGATCGTCGGTTTCGGATGGCATGGCGTATGTCAGAGGCGGCCAAAGTACAGCTCGGTGTCGTACTCGAACCGCACGTGCCCGTCGACTTGCTGCTCGGCAAAGAGCTGCGCGAGCGCGGCCAGCATCGGGCGGTATCGCGCGTCGTCTGCGCTGGGAACATACGAGCTGGAAAGCAACCGCCCTTCGAGCCCGGCGTAGTCGAACACCTGCACATTTTCCATCCGCCGGTACTCAGGCGTGGCACCAAAAAAGCTCCGCAGCACGTCATCGCCAATGTTTGTATGGTTGACCTCGCGATAATCAGTGCCAAATTTGGCAAGTAGTGCCTCGTACCCGCGCAAGAAAGGCGTAGAGTCGGTTAGCCGCGAATTCCACATGAGCACCGTCCAACCATGCGGACGGAGAATCCGGCAAAACTCACGCCGTGCCTCGTCAACACAAAACCAGTGAAAGGCCTGGCCGGCGACAACAAAATCGACCGCGGCGTCCGGCAACGTCGTTGCTTCGGCCGTAGCCGCCACGCTGTGGAACCGCGGATATTGCCGCAGCATAGTTTCAGCCGCCTCGCGCATCTCGCCATTGGGCTCGACCGCGTATACGAGGTTGCCGTGGTCGAGAAAGAGCTTTGTTGAAATGCCGGTCCCAGACCCGATGTCGGCCACTACCGACGCGATGGTCAGACCGGCTTCGTCGCGCAGAATGCCCAATACATCGCTCGGATATCCGGGGCGATAGCGTGTGTAGTTTTCCACGCGGCCCGAGAATCGTTTTGTCGGATCAACCGGAGAACGGGACATCGTTGGCTTTGGTCGGCGTTTATTGTCTTCGGCGTTCAACCAACCTTCACTGGTTGCTCGCCTGTGGCGACGTTCGTTGCTGCGCCATTCGTCTCGCTGGACGCGTTGCCGTTTTTCGGCCGCGATAGCTGGGGAGCTCGCCATTCGACGGTTAGTTGCACGTCGAAGACCCACTGAAAAAACTCGCAGCGTCGCCGTGCGCCCCACAGGTCGACTTCGGGCAATTCTTCGGAGATTACATACATGGTGATCGCCCCAGGAGTGAACTCCAATTCGACGTCACGGACCTGCTGGCTGTGACTGCGATCCAATCCGCCCGCCACCCGCAAGATGGCCGCCAGGCGGCGCACGCGTTCCTGGTCGGGCGCGGTAAGCCGCTCGTAGTTGGCATGCTTCGCCTTGGGTTTGCCGCCGCGGTGGTAGCGGGCAATGTTCGCGATCAGCTCCAACTCTAGGGGTCGAAAGCCGGCCAACCGGCTATTGAGGATCAAATGGTAGCTGTGCTTGTGATGCTTGTCGTAATCGATCAGGTAGCCGACATCTTGCAACCGAGCTGCGGTCTCGAGCAGCGAACGATCCTCCGGGCGAAGGCCCCAGCGTTCGCGCAGCTGGGAAAAGATCGAGCCAGCCAGCCGGGCCACTTGGCTGCCATGCCTGACGTCGACGCCGCAGCCAATTGCGAAACGGTCGATGGCGGCGTCCTGGTCGTGCGGGTCCTGACTGATCGTACCTAGCGTAGTATCGATCATCGTCAGCACCAGCCCGTCGCGAATGCCACGATTGTGGACTTGCAAGCGATTGACTTTGAAGCGCCGCATCAGACGATCGACAATTGCCAGACCCGCCACGATGATGTCGGCCCGATCCGAGCTCAACCCAGGCACCCCGCGGCGTGCCTTGGCCGGCATTTTCCGCAAGCGGTCGAGCAGGTGTCGCACCTCGGCGTGCGTTACTTCGTAAGCTCTGAGCGGGAGGCCCGTCTGCCCTTTCGAAGCCATGACCATGTCGGCCAGCGTGGTAAACGTGCCACCTGACCCGATGAGCAAATGCGGGACGAAATAGCGCTTCTTGACTTCACGATGCAGCTTGCGATCAATCGCCTTGAGCATACGCTCGAAATCGTCGAGATGCGTTTCGCCGCTGCCCAAGTATTCGTCCGTGAGGCGCACGGCGCCTAACGGCGTCGTATGAATGGCCTCGATCATTTCTCCCGAGGCCAGGATGATCTCGGTGCTGCCTCCACCAATATCGGCGATCGCCACATTCTTGCCAGCCAGCTGAAAATTGCGCGCGACGCTATAGAAAGCTAGCCGGGCCTCTTGCTCGCCGCTGATGACCTCGACGTCGAGGCCGATCTCTTCCTTTGCGCGGCGGCAGAACTCGTTGCCATCTTTGGCCTCACGCACCGCGCAGGTGGCGATCACGCGCACCTCACGTGCCTGAAAACCAGCAGCGATCTGCTTCATTCGTCTAAGAGCATCGAGCGATGCTTCGACCGCGCCTGGATCGAGCCGACGAGTTTTTGCCAGGTTCTTGCCGAGCCGGGTGGTTTCCTTTTCCTCGTCAAGAATCCGGTAAGTACCGTCGCGATGCGGCTCAACGATCATCAGCCGGATGCTATTGGTGCCGATGTCGATCGCGGCCAGCCGGTAGGCCAAATCGGGCGACAGAAAGAACTGTTTGTCTTCCATGGATACAGTCGTCGTTTCATTCTTATTCGGTGCAGTCCATGCACCCCCCTTACTCGCTAATAGGATAGCACATTCGCGAAGTGGCGAGGATGGGCGGGCGCCTGATTGCGCCCGTAGCGGTTCTGCCCCCCAATGCGGTGTATTTCAGGGGCGCCGGCGGATTGCACAGTGAAGTCCGATTCGACAGATTCGTCGCGGCGGCTTGTGGCTATTTGATTCCTGCGCCGCTTTCGCATTCACGATCGGGCGCGAGCAATGTCACGCCGGCAGAATCGCTGGCCGCCAGCAGCATGCCGTTGGATTCTTCGTCGCGGATCAGGGCCGGCTCGAGGTTATTGACGACGACGATTGATCGTCCCACCAACGACTCTGCCGAGTAATGCGCGCGGATTCCAGCCACGATTTGCTTTTCTACCTCACCGACACGAATCGTGAGCAGCAACAATTTGTCGGCGTTCGGGTGCTCGCGGGCCGCGACAACTTTTGCCACGCGCAGCTCTAGCTTGGAGAAATCTGCATACGAGATGTTGGGCTTTACTTCCATCACTGAGATCCCTAGACCTTTGATCGCCGCTTCCAGGCCCTCGCCATTATTCGGCATGGCGCCGTCGTCGGCTAATGCGAAAACGTCGCATGATAGGCCCCTTAGAACCGACGTGTCAAACGGGGCAACTTGAAGTGCCCGGTGCGGCGCGATACCGTGGATTTGTGGATGAACGTAGTATCAATCCACCCGGCACAAGAGCACGGTGCCCATTGTCAGAAACAACTCCTCGCGTCGCCACGCTCAGGCCAAAACGGACGTGTGCAGCATACCGATCCCAGGATCCGGCGTGATGGCCGCATCGACTATGCCCCGCTCGATACCTCGCGTTGTACTGCTATTGGTATTGGGCGCACCCGTCGCGGTCGCTGCGATTTTTTGCTCCACGCTTTCGGCGTCCGAGGGCGCCGCCGCCGCACGTTCCCTGTTGCTGGCAGGAAAATATGACGAAGCGGTTGAAGCCTACGACCAACTCGCCGAGGACGAGCCCGTCGTAGCGGCCATTGGTCTGGCGCGCGCAAAGTCGAGCATGGGCAAGCGCGAGGAAACGGCAGCCCTGCTGGCAGCAGCCGTGGCGGCTCACCCGCAAGTGGCGTCGCTGCACGCCGAGGCTGCCCGATGGGCGCTTGAACGGGGCGACCTGGCTACAGCAGAAAAGTCAGCTGCCGAGGCATTGGCTGCCGACGACGATCAATTGCTGGCCCGCTGGGTGCAAGCCGAGCTTGATCGGCTGGCGGGCCGGCTCGACGTGGCCAACACGCGCTATAAGTGGTTTGTCGATTACTACAATTCGCATGACGTCAAAGATGCCGACTCGCTGGGTTGGATTGGTCTGGCGGCCGCGCAATTCGCGCGCTGGAATCGAGTCGTAGATCAATTCAATTTCCTGGTAAATGAACTCTTTCCCGATGCGGCAAAATCGGACCCGGCATGGTGGCCGGCCCATTATTACGCGGGCTTGCTGTATTTGGAGAAATACAATCAGCCCGAAGCCTCGCGCTCGTTGAAAGCCGCCTTGGTGCTCAATCCTAGCGCGGCTGAAGTGCATGCGGCGCTGGCGCGTTTGGCCGTGCAGAATTTCGAGATGGCCACGGCCCGGCTTGAAGCCGATCGGGCGCTAGAGCTAAATCCGTTCAATCTCGAAGCGCAGCTGGTCCGCGGCGATATTCTGTTGGCGAACTTTCAGGCCGCCGATGCGATCATGGTCTTCAAAGAAACCTGCCGGCTGCACCCTGCCTCGGAGTCCGCCCAGGGGCGACTCACGGCCGCCTGCGTTGTGGTAGATGGCTTGCCTGCCGATTTGGCCGGCACCCGCGTGGGCCAAATGATCGAACAGGCCACGACGCGCAATTCGCACTGCGGCGAATTTTTTGCCTCGTTAGCGGCGGCCCTGGATGAAAGCCGGAAGTTCCCGGCCGCGGCGGGTTACTTTCGCGAAGCCATCGCCCGCATGCCGCAGCTTATCAAGCCATACGGTGATTTGGGAATCGTATTGATGCGGTTGGGTGATGAGCCCGCAGCCCAGCGACAATTGAACCATGCCTTCGAGATCGACCCCTTCAATGTCCGCGTCAACAATATGCTGAAGGTGCTGGAGGTGCTCGACGGCTACGCCGTACTCGAAACCGGGCACTTCGTCATCAAGTTCGATCGGGGTCGAGACGAGATCCTGGTACATTACGCTGCCGAGTTTCTCGAGGAGGAGGTCTACCCCGAGCTGTGCCAGCAGTTTGGCTATTGGCCGGCCGAGAAATCTCTGTTCGAGATTTTCAATCGGGCCCGCAATACCAATGGCCACGGCTGGTTTAGCGCGCGCATGGTCGGTCTTCCCTTTGTACACACGGTGGGGGCTTGCGCCGGCAAGATGGTGGCGCTGGCGTCACCCAACGATATGCCCAAGAAGTTCAATTGGGCGCGCGTACTGAAGCACGAGTTCGTACACGTGCTTAATCTGCAGCAGACCGACTTTAGCATACCGCACTGGTTCACCGAGGCGCTGGCTGTGCGCAGCGAAGGTCCAGTCCGGCCGCAAGCGTGGAATGCCCTGCTGGCCGAGCGAGTGCCCAAGAATCAATTGTTCAATCTCGAAACTATCAATTTGGGCTTTGTCCGCCCGCAATCCAGCCTCGATTGGCAAATGGCCTACTGCCAGGCCGATTTGTATGCCCGCTACATGACGGAGACGTACGGCGCAAACGCGTCGGCCAAGATGTTGGTGGCCTATCGCGACAATCTCGATACGCCAGCAGCACTCAAGCGCGAGTTCGGCGTTAACCAGCAAGATTTCGAGCGAGGGTACGTCGATTACGTTCGCGGGGTGGCTGCAGGTTTGACCTCCGGTCCGACAACAACGAGTGCTCCGCTGGCTGAGTTGGAACGGTCACACCAAAAGGATCCTGCTGATGCGGTGTTGACGGCCAGTTTAGCAGCGGCCTATCTGAAGCGGCGCGAATACGCGCAGGCGCGGAAGCTGGCCGAAGCAGCGTTACCCGATCCGCAGGCCAAACAAGCGGCCGCCTATGTGCTAGCCCGTATTCGGCTGGTGGTGGGAGAGAACCAGGAAGCTCTGGCACTTTTGGAGAAACATCTCGATCGGGCCAAACCGGATGAAAACCTGCTCAACCTTTTGGCCGGTCTGCGATTGAAAGCCGAACGTTACGAAGACGCCGCCGAGCTGTATCGATTGGGAGCGCTACGCCACCCTGCGGATGCCAGCTGGGTTCGCTCGCTGGCCAAGGTGTATCTTGCGCAAGGAAATGACGTTAAGCTGGCGGAGGCGCTGGCCCAGCTGGCCCCGTTGGATGCAGACGACCTGCCGGTACGCAAGAAACTGGCCCAACTGGCGCTGGCCGCGGAGGACTTTCCAGCGGCCGTGCGCTGGGGCCGCGAGGCCTTGCATATCGATGTGATGGATGTCGAAATTCATCGCATGTTGGCCGAGGCATATGTTGGGGAAAAGGGGTTTGGGCATGCCGCGGACGAATACGAAGTCGCGGTCAAGCTCGACGAAAAAAGCGTCGCGCTAAACCTGGCGCTGGCCGATGCGTGCTTGCAGGCCAACCGTCCGGCTCGCGCACGGGAAGCCCTTAACAAAGTTTTGGAACTCGACCCGGCAAACCGTCGGGCAGCGACTCTACGGGAGCAGCTACCAAGGTGACCGATTCGCCCCAGCGGCCAATGGATAAAGAGCCTCGCACTGAAATTTCGCTGTCGGCCTTTCAGGGCTTGATCCGTGACATGTATCTGGAAAAAGATCTGGCCCGCGGCGTCGACGGTACGTTTATGTGGTTGATGGAAGAGGTCGGCGAACTTGCCGCGGCTTTGCGGAGCGGTACACATGACGAGCGCCTGGGAGAATTCGCCGACGTGATCGCTTGGCTCGCCACGATTGCCAACGTTGCCGGAGTCGATTTGACCGAAGCTGTGATGCGCAAATACGGCGCCGGCTGTCCCGGTTGCGGCCAATTCACCTGCGCCTGTGCCGATGCGGAGAAACCATGACTACCGGGGCCTGGCTAACATACGCACGGCTCTCATTGGCCGTTCTGGCGGTACTCGCTGGCAGCATGGCGTCGCCGCTGGCTGCCGAAGAGCCGAATCCGCCGACCATCGAAGACGTGCGGATTGGCTTCGAGGGGCACTACAAGATCAACCATTGGACGCCGGTCGAGTTGACATTCCAAGGAGGTTCGAAGTCGCTGACCGGCCAGGTCAAATTGATCCTCCCCGATGGTGACGGCACGCCCAGCATCGTTTCCTCGCCTCGGCCGGTGCAATTGCTGGCGGGGCGCCGCGTTAAAGTTTTGATGTATGCCAAGTTCGGCCGCAGCTACGGCGAGCTGCGCGTGATCTATCACGCCAACGACCGCAATGTCATCGATAAAACGATCGACTCGAACGGTGGCCCTGGCCAGATCGTGTTGCCGCTTCCTCTGCAAGCAGACGAGCGGCTGATCGTTACGCTGGGTGCGTCGATTGGCGTCGAAGACGCCGCCCGCTTACATCAACAGGCCACCGGTAGGCAGACAGCAATTGCCCATCTCAACGACGTCAACGAGCTTCCCACAGAGTGGTATGGCTACGACGGCGTGGATTGGTTGGTTGTCTCGACGGGTCAGCCCGAGCTGTTTGCGGCAATGATCGAAACCGGAGCCCGCCGGGCGGCGCTAGGACAATGGGTCGAACTGGGGGGCCGGCTGCTATTGACCGTCGGAGCGCAAGCCCAGGCCGTGCTGGCGCCTGACGCGCCGCTGGCAAACTTTGCACCGGGACGGCTGGGCGAACCCGCAACCTTACGGCGGACGACCGACCTGGAGAGCTACGTGGGCGGCTCGCGCAAAGTGCGCACCGGCCAAGATGGCGAGTTGGCCTTGTCGATTCCCAAGTTAGAAGACGTCGTGGGCAAAATCGAGGTCGCCGACGGTAATCGGCCGTTGATCGTGCGCAGCCCTCGCTGCTTCGGCCAGGTCGTATTCGTGGCGGTCGATTTGGACCGGCGTCCGTTTATCGACTGGGAGGGGCGCGGCATTCTGATAACCCGATTACTGGGACTTTCAGAACCAGGCACGAACGAGATCGCTGCGCAGAACAAACCCGCCAATCCCTTCGGCCGACAGCGTAACGGCGTCGATCTGTTGGCAGATTTGCGCCACGGCATCGAAAACTTCAAAGGCGTCACGCCGATCTCCTTTGCCCTCGTCGCAGCGCTGATTTTGGGTTACATCGTGTTGATCGGGCCGGGGGATTACTTCCTGGTAAAGAGGTTGCTCAAGCGGATGGAGCTGACATGGATTACGTTTCCCATCTGGGTCGTGCTCGTTAGTGCGGGGGCGTACGCGCTGGCCGTATATACCAAGGGAGATGACCTGCGTCTGAATCAGGTCGATCTGATCGATGTCGACGTTGCCAGCAAATCGGCGCGTGGTACCAGTTGGTTCAATGTGTTCTCGCCACAGTCGCAGGCGTTTGATCTGAGGGTCGAACCTATGGAGCCCTCGGGAGCCACGATCGCGCAAGACGAACGATTGCTGGCCTGGCTCGGCTCGGGCGAGGTCAATATGGGGGGCGGATCCGGCTCGCTGTTCGCCGGACGCTACGATTTTTCGCCCCACCTCGACGAATTAATCCGAGTGCCCATTCAAGTCTGGTCGACAAAAGGATTTCTAAGCCGCTCGTCGTACAAGGCTGCCGAGCTTTTGACCGCGGACCTGCAACTCGGCCCGGACGGCGTGCCTGTTGGCACGCTACACAACAGCCTGTCGATTCCGCTGTCAGACTGCGTGCTCCTGTCGGGAAGCTGGGCATATCTGCTTGGGAACCTCGCATCCGGCGATACGGCACGCCTGACCCCGGGCGAGCAACGCGACCTAAAACACGTTCTGCGCAGTCCTGGCAACTGGAATTCCGCGGCGGCAGGGGAAACGGGCGTCGTCATGTCGCCTTCGTCAAATGTCACGGCTACGCTGCAAAAAATGATGTTTTGCAAAGCCGCTGATTTCGACGCAGCCGGCGGGGCAAGCAATGGCGATCAGCAATATCTCGACCTTTCGGAATTGCTCGACCTCGACCGCGCCATCTTCGTAGGTCAGGCCAGCAAGCCGGCAGCGCAACTAACCAACGCCGGGCAACCCTTGGCCGGACCCGACGATCAACATTGGACCGTCTACCGATTTGTATTTCCCGTCCAACGAGCAAAAATCGGACGGGAATAAGCCGGCCGAGAACGACATCGCCCACGACCCCGGTCGGGCACAGTATTCCCGGCCTTAGCATCAAGCGGAAACTGCACGAAGTCTCCATTTTTCGCGCCGTGAGGAACAATCGCCCGTGATCGAAACCAAGGACCTCACCAAGACGTACGGCCAATTGCACGCCATCAAGAACCTCGATCTGAATCTCGAGCGTGGCGACGTGTTCGGCTTTATCGGTCCCAATGGCGCCGGCAAGACCACCACGATGCGTATACTGGCCACGCTGCTGAACCCCACCTTCGGCGAGGCTTACGTCTGCGGCTATTCGATCTATACGAAGCCCAAGGAGATCCGTCGCGTCATCGGCTACATGCCGGATTTCTTCGGCGTGTATGACGACATGAAGGTGATTGAATACCTTGAGTTCTTCGCCGCCGCCTATCGCATCAAAGGGGCCGCTCGCCGCAAAATCTGCGACGAAGTGCTGGAACTCGTCGATCTGGGCTACAAACGCGAGGCGTTCGTTACCAGCCTCTCGCGCGGCATGACGCAGCGGCTGGGGTTGGCCCGCGTCTTGTTGCACGATCCGCAAGTGTTGCTGTTGGACGAGCCTGCCAGCGGCCTGGATCCGCGGGCGCGGATCGAAATCCGCGGCCTGCTCAAAGAGCTACGCAACATGGGCAAGACCATCATGGTTTCCAGCCACATTCTGCCCGAACTGGCGGATATCTGTAATAAAATCGGCATCATCGAGCGCGGCGAGTTGTTGGTGAATTCGGATGTGGCCGAAGTGATGCGCAAGGTGCGCCGCCAACCGGTGTTGAAAGTCGGCGTGACCGATGTCGACGGCGCGGCGAAGCTGCTCTCGCAACACAAGGGAGTCGAAAAGGTCGATACCACGGCCGGCGTCCTCACCGTGACGATGTCACCAGAGGTAGAGGACTACAGCGATCTACCGAGCCTGTTGATCGGCGCCGGCCACAAGCTGACGCTCTTCAAGGAAGAAGAGGTCAACCTGGAAACGGCATTCATGGAGTTGACGAAAGGGATTACCTCTTGAGTTCCTTTCCATGAATTTCGCGCAGCGCGTTTTCCTGGCCGCCGGCGTGTTCGGACTCACGATCTTGCCGCCGATGTACTTCTTAGAGAGCTTCTACGGCCGGCAGATTCCTCCGCCGATCACGCATCCCGAGTTCTACTACGGGTTCATCGGCATAACCTTGGCGTTTCAGATTCTGTATCTGCTCATCGCCTGGGATCCGCTCCGCTATCGACCGATCATGCTGATTGGCGCACTCGGCAAAGCGTCCTTCTTCGCGTCTATCGCGGTGCTCGTCGCTGGGGGCCGCGCGCCGCTGCAACCGGCCTTGCTTGTTATGCCGGACATGGTCTTCGCGGTGTTGTTCGTGGTCGCGTTTCTACGGCTTGCCAAGGTGGCGCGATAATCGCCTACTTGCCTGGTCGTGCGGAGCATGATCAAGCCCAAATCTAGCCGGCACGTGCTTTCGAATTATTCAATTAATGGAATTATTCACCGCTCCAATAATGGACGACCTTGACCACGACATTGCTCGATTTCCCGAGGAAAATGACATTTTCCCAAAACTTCTGTCCGAGCACCGTCCGTTAGGGGTTCTGGGCATGCGGTGCATTCTATCGCGGGCTCTGGGGAATCTCGGGCCGTGATTATCGGCCGCGGCGGCAGTCCGCACAGACGCAAATGACGCATGGCCAACCTGCTGCGGGCGCCTCGTGAGGCGCGCGATGGCTCAGCCAAAGAACACAAGCGCGGCGGTCTTGCGCAACAACCATTGGCGATCTTCCGGCGAAAGAAAATCGAGTCGGGAGCGCACCAACTCGATCGAGTCGCGGTAGGTATTCTCGCCTTGCACCTGATAGGGGCAATCCGTGGCCCACATCAATCGCTGGGGTCCGAACGCCTCGACCAAGCGGCGCACCATGGGCGCCAGGTCGGTATAGGGCGGCGTCTTCTTGCCCAGCGCATAAAAGGCCGACACTTTCACGTGTGTCTGCCTGTGCCTGGCCAACCGGCAGAGTTGGGCGACGTCGGCGTCGCGGATTTCGCCGCTCATACCGACACGGCCAAAATGATCGACCACCACCGGCGTGTCCGGATACTTTTCGCACATCCGGTCGATGGCCGGCAAATCTGCCGGATTCACCAAACAGCACATGGCCAGGTGCTCTTTTGCGCCGTACTCCCACATTGCTGCCATTCCCGCGCCGTCGAGCCAGCGGTCCACCGGCATGTTGCGCGCATAAATACGAAACCCGCGCACTCCCAGCCGCTGCAACCGTCGCATTTCGTCTTGCGGGCGGGCCGCCGAATCGTCGATCACGGCAATGCCCGAGAAGATGCCAGGAAACCGCTTGATCGTGTCCAGCATGTAGGCATTGTCAAAGCCGTAGAAGCTCATCTGTACGAGCACCACGCGCCCCACGCCGCAGGGGCGCATCTGCGCAATCAACTGCTCCGGCGTAAAGCTCGGCGGCAGCATCTCTTCGCGACGGTATCCGGCCGACAAGGGATATTTGATCGTATCGGGCGTCCACACGTGTACGTGCGCATCGATCGCAGCGTCCGCAGACACTTCACTGCTTGCCCTGGGCTCTTCGGCCATCGCATTTCCTCTCCACAGGGCGTATCCCGCAAGCAGGCTGCCACCGAAGGCCGCCTGCCGCAATACCTCCCGCCGCGTGATTTGATCAGGATTCATTTTCTGTTGGAACCGTAGGAGTCTTAACCGCAGGAATTGTCGGAGAGACAGGCACGAGAATCTTTATCGTCGTGCAATAGCCTTTAGCGCGTGAGCAATCCGGCGTCTAGAACGAACTCCGACCCGGTGACAAATCGTGCCGCGTCAGAAACCAAAAACAGCACCGCTTGCGCCACATCTTCCGGCTCGATCCAGGGGACCGGCAACAAGTTGCCGGCCGATCGCTCGGCAATCTCGCGAGGACTGGCTCCTTCCAGCGCGGCCAGCCCATCGTTCATCGGCGTGTTCACTCCGGTGGGATGGAGCGAGATCACGCGAATGTTGTGCGGCGCCAGCTCAATAGCCCAGGATTTCGTCAAACCGGTCAGCCCCCACTTCGACGCGGCATAGTGGCTGAGCCGTCCCATGCCGCGTAAACCCGCGATCGACGAATTGTTGATGATCACACCCCCCTGCCGCTCGATCATGCACGGTATGACGCGGCGTGCGACCAGCCAGGCCCCCTTCAGATTGATATCGATCATCGCGTCCCAGGCTTCTTCGGTGAGCTCGTGCGCAAGGCCGTAGCCGCAGATGCCGGCGTTGTTGAATAAAATGTCGATGCGGTTCCATCGTTCGACCGCCGCGCAAACGGCGGCCGTTACCGCCGCATCATCACGCACGTCGGCTGCGAAAACCAGGCATTCGACCCCCAGCCGCCGGCACTGGTCGGCCAGTGAATCCAGCTCCCCGGCCGTCCCCATTTGATAACCGGGATAGGCTAGCGGCCGACCCACGTCGAGAGCCACGATATGTGCGCCGGCCCGGGCCAGCGCCAAGGCCGTGGCCCGACCTTGCCCATGCGCCGCGCCAGTGACCAGTGCCACGCGGCCGGCAAGCGATTTAGTCTGCGAGCACTCGGACATGGTTTATTCTTCGGAAATGGCGGCCCAGCTGGGCCAGGCGTTCTATTGGGATGGAACTGAGCGCGGCACGAATCGTCGCAGGATCACGCTGCCGGATGCGCTCGCGCGATCCCGCGGGATTCTCATTTGGCCGCTACGCGCCGGTAGGGTTGCAAGTACTCGTCCAGGTCGATTCGCAGCGCGTTATTAAACACGTTGGTGGCAATCATCATGGCGCCGAAGGCGGTCAGCGCCACGATCTGCGGCGGCGAGAATTGCTGGCCGAGCCGCGCGTACAATTCGTCGGACACCTGGTTCGGGTCGCGCACCAATTGTCGGGCGAAGTCAACGACCACCTGCTCGCGGTCATTCATTTTCAAATCGTCGGGATTCTCGCCGGCGTCGATCAGTAGACGGCGAAAAAACGTCGAGCAAATCAGGCAATCCGTAGCCGCCGAAATCGCGTACACGAAAAGCATCGTGCTCCGCGCCTCTAAAAACGTCTGTACTTCTTCGCGCAAGGGATACCATTGCATCAAGGCATCGAGCGCCGGCAGCGAGTGGGCCAACGTGGCCTTCATGTTGGTCATGCGACCCTGCGCAGCGACGATCTGGTCGAAGGCGGCCTGCGTGGGCCGATCTGCACCTTCGTATCGGACAGGCGGAACTCGCGCCATATTTTTCCTCGTTCGAAACAGCCCTGGGTCGGATTCGCACCGCGACGATAACCTACTTCCGGCGTTGCCCCGGCAAGCGAGTGGAGCATGCACGCATGGTGCCGACCGTGCCAACCTGGCTTGTCGGTAGACTACTTGCCAACGCTGGTAACGACAAGTTTCTCGCTGTGCGGGGAACGCCCTAACTCGTACGCAAAGCGTGCCGACACAATACCGACAAAAAAAGAGGCCGCCCCGGCAGGCGGCCTCTTGGTGAACGATCTTTACGTTGCGGGCGTCTAGCTGCGACGACGTCGCAGGCGATGCCCGACCAGCCCAGCCAGTCCCAGCCCCAACATCACGATCGATGCCGGTTCGGGCGCGGCTTTGATGCCCAGCTCGAACGGCGAGAAGCTGCTGGTGGTGAAGGAAATCGTATGGTCGGTCGTGTTGACCGTGCCGCCGAACACCCAGGCATTGTCGGTCTTGTCGAAGTGCCAGATGCCGAGCGTCGATTGGTCAGTGCCCGCCGGGAGCAACGACGGATCGTAATGGAATACCAGCGTGGCCGACTGTCCGGTTTGCAGGCCCGTGTAGTCGACGCTCCAGATTTGCGGATTCAACGAAAGGTCGGCCGTCGAAGCCGCGAAGATCGGGTTGCTTTGGGCGGCGATGATGGCCTGCTGTGGCAAGCCGGTGGAGTTGGGGATTTGCTGGGCCGAGAACGTGCCGCCGTTGGTGGCCCCGCCGAAGTTGATCGATACGCCGCCGGGCGTCGCTGAACCCCCCAAGGCGCTGGCCTGGGTGTCTGTCGGCGCCACGGTCGCTACGTTCCCGGTGCCAAATTGCGCCGTGGAAACGGCATTGAGTTTGAACAACTCGGTTCCCGTCCCGAAGGTCGCGCCTCCGTCGAGCCCTGAAGTGTATTGAGCCGAGAGCCCCAATGTCCAATTGCCGGAATTCGCCGGCGATTGCGACAAGGTCCAGGTTCCGGCGGACAATGGATCGGTGACACCAACATCGCTACCCGAGATAGTCTGGCCACTCGAGGCAATCGTATAGTGATATCCGCCGGTCAGCACCGTAAAGCTGGTCGTGGTCGCGGTATACACTCCGTTCGATCCGGTCAGCGGCGCGCTATTGAAATCCCAGCTCAGCCCGGCATAGCCGGCCACCACGCCCGCGCCGGGGAGCGCCAAATCCATCGACGTGTTCTGCTCATAGTAGCCGTCGTTGGGAACAAACTGGATGGTGGAAGGTGTGTTGGTGAGCGGGTCGAATGCTACCAGAAAATGCCCGTCGACCGAACTGGTGTCGCTGCCGGGCGCGATGGGTACAAAGTTGCCATAGTTATTACTGTTGCCGGAAAGATTGATCGTGCTTTGCGTGGGATCGATCGTAAAGACAACGTTCTCCGTGTCGGCCATGGCTGCCGACGGCAGCACGACCAGCACTCCGGCCGTTACCGCCAATACCACCCAAAGAGTATCCCGAAATCGAGGAATGCCCATAAAGACCCCCTTTTCTGTCCGCTTAAATAGATAACGAAAGATGAACGCACGACGCGTGGGAAATAGAAATACCGCCCGACTGCCTCGCAGCCATAACGTAATGGCAGACTGCGAACAAAGAGGGCGCAGCCGAGACACCGCACAGAAGGACAAACGTTACGAATTACGTTTGGCTAGCGGGCCCATACCCCAAAAGATGGGAAAGAGACAACGCCCGGAATATAGAGGTCCCTGTGCAGCGATGCAAGAGAATTCTCGATTATTTCGCAGGTCGCATCGGCTCGCCGACAAGCCCTGGCAATGTCGGGAGTTAGCTGGGGCTAAACAAGACATCGACCCAGTAGTTGGACGACTGGTAGGACTGTGTCGGCAATCCCCCGGCGCCATAGAGGTATAAACCGCCATTGGCCGGCACCTGCAAGAAACTGCTGGTGTAAGGAGATGTGAAGTACGAGCGGCTCACTGCGTAGTGGCCGCTGGTGGTGTGATAGCCAACGACGTAGGTCGAGCCGGCTGTGACAGCCACCGGAGTCGAAAACAGCGCCTGCTGCCAGCCGCTCGCCGTTTCGTTGGTGAATATGACTGTCGCCAGGAGTTGGCCGCTCGCGCTCCACAGGCTGCCCGTGTGGACGCCGGTGTTGGCTGCGCTCTTGTAGAAACTGACGCCCAGTATGGTTCCATTCGTGGTGGCCGTGAACTTCATGCCCAACTCGACTGACTGAGCATCGCCACTGTCGGGCGTAGCTGGCGTCGTGCTCGAGTTCCACACGCTGGTTGTCGCAGGCGCCGGGGCCGCCGTGGTGAACGTGCTTGTGGCGTTGACCGCCAGGGCGTTGCCGGCCACGTCTTTGACTCCGCTGGCGCCGCCGACCACGACGATCGTGTACGTGGTCGAGTTGGCCAAGGCCACAGTCGGCGTCAGCGTGGCCGTATTGTTGCTGGCGTTGTACGAGACCGTGGCTGCGACGGCTGTGCTGCCGTTCATCAACAGGATCGTGCTGCTGTTGACCGTCGCCACGCTCAACGCTTCGCTGAAGGTGATCGTCACCGCCGTGTTGGTGGCCACGTTCGTCGACGAGTTGCCCGGCGTAAAGCCGGTCACGGTCGGCGGCGTGGTATCAACGACAGCCGTCGCGCTGAATACGACATCGACCCAATAGTTCGACGACTGGTACGACTGTGTCGGCAAGCCGCCGGCGCCGTACAGATACAACCCGCCATTGGCTGAGACTTGCAAGGAGCCGTTCGTGTACGCCGAGGTGAAGTACGAACGGGTGACTGCGTAGTGGCCGCTATTGGTGTGATAGCCGACGACGTAGGTCTGGCCGGCCGTGACGGCTACCGGAGCCGAGAATAGCGCCTGCTGCCAGCCGCTCCCCCCTTCGTTGGTGAATGTGACCGTCGCTAGGAGCTGCCCGCTCGCGCTCCACAGGCTGCCGGTGTGGACGCCCGTGTTGGCTGCGCTCTTATAAAACCGCACTCCCAAGATCGTACCGCTAGTCGTTACGGTGAACTTCGTGCCTAGTTCGACCGACTGAGCGTCGCCGCTGTCGGGCGTGGCTGGCACGGTGCTCGGGGACCAGAGGCTGGTGGTGGCCGGCGCCGGGGCCGCGGTGGTGAATGTGCTTGTGGCGTTGACCGCCAGGGCGTTGCCGGCCACGTCTTTGACTCCGCTGGCGCCGCCGACCACGACGATCGTGTACGTGGTCGAGTTGGCCAAGGCCACAGTCGGCGTCAGCGTGGCCGTATTGTTGCTGGC
>DASXEJ010000101.1 GCA_036490175.1 Pirellulales bacterium
CTGGGCTATCTGTGGGGTACATGGTTCCCGATCAACAAAAAGATGTGGACATCGTCCTATGTGCTCGTTGCCGGCGGGTACAGTTGCCTGTTTCTGGCGGCGTTCTATCAGTTGATTGACATCTGGCAATGGCGCCGCTGGTGCCTGCCGTTCGTGATCATTGGCAGCAACGCGATCTTCATCTACATGGCATCCGAACTAATTCCGTTCGATCAAATCTCGCTACGATTTGTCGGCGGCGATGTGGCCGAGCACTTGGGCCGTTTGTCGGGGGTCGTTGCCGCGACAGTCCAGCTGGGGCTCGAGCTGGCGATCCTATGGTGGCTATACACAAAAAAGATTTTCATCCGGATCTAACGACGGCCAAATCCAAGGCCACCCTTGTTTGTTGATCGACCGGTTGCGAACCCATCATGCCGGTCCCTCTTCGGTATCGAAACCTGCCAGTGAGGCGGGCATCTTCGGCACGCGCAGCGTAACGCCCGCAGGCGTCTTCAAGGCCAGGAAACTTCTGCGCGCTTGCCATTGCGATAGTTCGCGCACTTCCGCGAATGACAACACCGGCTCGACGCAGGAATCAGAGTCGCCGAATATTTCGATCCATTCGGCACGCGTTTTCGTCGCAAATACTTCGGCCAATCGTGACTCGATATTGTCGACGTCGGGGCAGCCATGAAACCTGGCAGTTGCCATTTCCGGCAGTCTCAATCGTTCGCAGACCGAGACCCAGAATTTTGGCTCCAGCGCTCCGACGGTGATATGATGATCATCGCTGGTGCGGAAGATGCGATAGCATGGGGCGCCGCCGCTGAGGAGTTCGCCGTCGCGCTGTGGGTTGCTGCCGAGGGCGTCGGCAGCCGCGAACAACGTTGCCATGAGCGGCAAAAGTTGCTCGGACATGCTGACGTCGATGTGCCGGCCCCGATTGGTTTTGTGCCGTTCGAGCAGGGCTGCCAAAATTAGCATAGCCGCCGCATACGAGCCCGCGGCCGTGTCGGCTACTTGCAACTGGGGATTTGGAGTCGTTGCTGCGTTGCCGCCAGCAATCGACAGCACCCCGGCCAGCGCCTGGTAGTTCAAGTCATGTCCGGCACGCTGCGCGTAGGGGCCTGTCTGTCCGTAGCCCGAGATGCTGCACAGGACGATGCGCGGATTGATTTCACTGAGCTTCGCATAACCTATTTGCAGCTTGTCGATCACACCTGGACGGAAGCCCTCAAGGACCACATCCGCCGTGCGCACCAGTTCGTAAAACCGTTCGCGATCCGTGGGCTCTTTCAGATTCAGCGTGAGGATCTCTTTGCCGCGATTAATCGTCGCATATGTGGCCGAGACGTCGCCGGCCATCGGCGGCCAGTACGCCATATAGTCGCCAGGCGCGGGGGGTTCGACCTTTGTCACACGTGCGCCGAGATCGCGCAGGATCTGCGTCGCCAGTGGACCTGGCAATAGCAGAGACAGGTCGATTACATGACAGCCCTCGAGCGGCGCCATCTGGCAAAGCCTCTTGATCCCTGCTGCTGATCATGAGCGGTGCAGTATGCACACGGTCCGCCAGCAATGCATTTCTCGTTGCCAAACTACCATCTGGCCGGCGCGACGGCCATGCACACTGCAGGTGTTGCTAACACGTTGGACCGTGGGGCGGCTGCCAGATCGGTCACCTATGCTCGCTGGGCGGTAACGCACGCGTTAGAATATGCGGCGGCAAGTTCGGCACCCTCCCACCCTCTTCGAGCCCCTGCCGTGCAACAAATCAAGATTTTCAAAGGCATTGAAAATGATCTCGCAGCACTCGAAACGGAGGTGAACTCCTGGCTCGTCGAGTCTAGAGCCGAGGTGATTCATATCTTTGGCAACATGGCGCCGCAAAGTGGCGTCGCCGACGGAAAAAGCACAGGCCTCTCGCACAGCGATTTTCCGCCCTCTGACGTGCTGCTGATTGTGCATTACCGAAAACGATAGTTTGTCGGGCGGCGAACCATCTGGCAGATCCATTTGTCTCTGGCACAGTAGTGCGACACGCCGACCTGCAACAGTGATCACTGAAACACGTGGTTACCGCGGCTTCTTGTCATTGGGTACGCGTGCGAATGCAGCGCATTGTTTGCATTCTCCTTCCTGCAAAAGAGCACGAGATGCCTACTCCCGTTTTTCACGTTGACGCCTTCAGCGATCACATATTTGGCGGTAATCCCGCTGCGATTTGTCCCCTGGACAATTGGCCGGGCGAAGAAACTTTGCAGGCCATTGCCGCCGAACACAATCTTTCAGAGACGGCCTACCTACGTCAGGTATCGCCGGGCCGTTACGAGCTGCGCTGGTTCACACCGGCGGTCGAGGTGGATCTGTGTGGCCACGCCACCCTGGCCGCGGCGCTGATTGTGTTTGCAGAGTTGGAGCCTGACCTTGCTGATATCGCCTTTGAAACACGGAGTGGGCAACTTAAAGTTCGCCGCGTGGGTGATCGTCTGGCGATGGATTTTCCATCGCGCCGACCTGTGCCGTGCGAGCCGCCGCACGAGTTAATTGCGGGCCTTGGCGCAAATCCGGCAACTGTGCTCAAGTCGCGGGACTTTCTGGCCGTCTACGCGTCGGAGGACGCAATTCGCGAACTGCAGCCGGATTTTTCGGTGCTCAAGCGACTGCCCAGTTTAGGGGTAATCGTCACGGCGCCTGGCAAGAACGTCGACTTCGTATCCCGTTTCTTCGCGCCGCAGGCCGGCATCAACGAAGACCCGGTCACCGGATCGGCTCACTCGACGTTGACGCCCTACTGGGCCGAGCGTTTGGGAAAATCGCAATTGCACGCCCGCCAAATCTCGACGCGTGGTGGAGAGCTGTGGTGCTCCGATTTTGGCGATCGTGTTGAAATTGCCGGCCATGCCGTACTTTTTTCCCGTGGCATGATCCACCTTTAAGGCGACCACCATCAATGTGGACGTGGATGGTGGTTCGCGTGCGCATCCCAAACTGCCCGTTTCACCGCCGAGTCGTGATGTGGGGATAAGAAAGGGGCCGCCCAACGGCGGCCCGGAAAAAGCGGCGGCCCGAGTTAAACGGGCTTTTTCCCGATGTTGCAACCATCGGGCGAGGTTCGACCTCCCCGCCACTGTGCACGCCCCGACATGCACTACGTGTATCTATTTTTCCAGGGTAGTTGGCGGTTGGGGGGCGTCAACAGGTGGCCGCAACTGAAAATCTCATGAAATAATGGCTTCTTGGCAGCCTCGCTCAACGTGGCGACGATGACCCGCTTGCCTGGTCAGTTTGAGAACGAGTCCCGACGATTCCGACCCGGCCTTGGGGCAGGCTATGTCGGCTCGTTCATTCCGGGAAGTTGGCTAGAATGGCGACGTGCCTTCGTTACCGACGCGGAATTGCCATTCTACGAAAGTGAGCACGATGATCGCCGGTCAGGGAATTCAATTTGGCGGTGAGGAGCATTTCCAAGCATCGCCCGAGCGGCTTTATACGCAACTCACCGAATTTGACGCCATGACCCGCACGATTCCAGATCTCGTGTCCGCGGAACCGATCGACGAGCATTCGCTACGCTGCGTGGTTCGGCCTGGCCTGTCATTTCTGCGCGGCTCGCTTAGGCTCGTTATTGCGCTAGCGGATCTCAAACGGCCCGAAGAAGCCACCATGAAAATCGACGCGCAGGGAATCGGCGTTTCGATGCGCATCAACTCGACACTGCGGATTGCCGCCGAGAACGGCGGCTCGAAGCTAACCTGGCAGGCCGAGGTCGGCGAGATGCGCGGCTTGGCAGCCGCCTTGAGTCCCGGCCTCGTCAAGGCCGCCGCCGATCAGGTCATTCGACACGCCTGGACTCAGGTGCGCAAGCAGTTGGGCGAGTGAACAGATCGCCACCACAAGTGCCGCGTTGGTGCGGGCACTACCGACTTGTGGGTAACATAGCACGAGTGCGCCATTACTGGAATGCGGCGAAGTCTTTCCCCAATAGTGCGGTGGCGATCTTCAGCTTCATGATTTCGTCGGTTCCTTCATAGATGCGGCACACGCGCACATCTTGCAAATGTCGGCCGACGCGATAAAGCTCGGACCAGCCTCGGCCGCCAAAAATCTGTACGGCCCGATCCGCGGCGTCCCAGGCCGCATTGGATGCAAAGAGTTTCGCCTCGGCTACGTGGAAATCGGCCGCAGCAGCCAGATTTGCGTCGCCCGGTTGTTGATCGCTGGCGGATTTGGCCTGCGCTGCCCGCTCGACGAGTGCGTCGCTGGCGGCGCGGTCCATTTCAATGCCGGCAATGTGCTCTTGCACGAGTTGGTGCCGACCAATCGGCTTGCCGTGCTGCACGCGCGAGCGGGCGTAGGTTAAGGCCTCGGCCAGGCAGTCCTCAATGACGCCCAAACACCCGGCAGCAACGCTCAGCCGACCTGATACCAGGGTTCCCATGGCGATACGAAAGCCGCTCCCTTCCTCGCCCAGCAGGTTCTCCTCGGGCACGGGATGGTCGGTCATTTGAAACATGCCAGTATTGGCCGTGAACATGCCGGGCTTGGCGTGCAAGTCTTCGGCCTCGAACGTCGTACCCACGGTATCGACGATAAACGCACTCATGCGACGATCCTTGCCGCTCTTGCCTTCGGGATATCCAAACGCGACGACGGCGTTGGCAATACCCCCATTGGAAATCAAATACTTCACGCCATTCAGCAAGAAATGTTTCCCTTGCCGGCGATAGGTCGTGGTCATTTCCAGCGGATTACTGCCAGCGTCGGGCTCGGTTAGCCCAAACGCCAGGATCATTTCACCTCGCGTCGAGGGGGGCAGATAACGGCCATGCTGGTCTGCATTGCCGTAACGCATGATGGGGTATTGGCCAATCGAGGTCTGACCCGAAAAGAAAGTGCGCACGCCCGTACCTTCGCGCCCAATGCGTGCTAGCGCGCGGGCGTACGTGACCGAATCCGCGCCGCGACCGCCATATTCGACGGGGACCGGCATGCCGAGCAAATTGTATTTCTTGGCCAGCTCGATGGTTTGGTCATTGAAGCGGTGTTCGACATAGCACAGCTCTTCGCTGGGGCGTAGTTCCTGGCAATAGGCTTCGACATCCGCGAGCAGCTTTTGGCGAGAATCTGTGGTCATGAGATTTCCTGGCAGGGCCGTGGAAACGTGCAAGTCGTAAGAGCGCGAAACGCATCGTCATTCTAGCGCGGCGATCGAGGCTCGAAAGACGCGCCGCCTGTGAATCGCGCCGTCGCGATGCGCAAAACGGACAGCGGCGAATAGACAAAGGGCTATGTCGTCGGTAAACCGTTTGACGTCGATTGCCGAACCAGTAACCGACGCAGGTGTACTTCGAGACAGCCGGCCAGGATACCGGGGTTGTAGCCCCCCTCCAAGATGCTGACCAGCCGGCCGCCGGCATAGGCATCTGCCACGTCCAGCACGGCGTCTGAGAGCGGCTCGAAGTCCTCCGTTTCCAGGCCCAACGAACCGACCGGATCGGCAGTGTGACTGTCGAAACCGGCACTGACGAGGACCAATTGCGGCTTCATTCGTGCCGCGAACCGCTCCAGCTCGTCGCGAAAACCCCGCACGTACTCGGACCTTGGCATGCCAAACTCGATCGGTAGGTTGAGCGTCGTTCCTAACGCGTCCCCTGTGCCCGTTTCATCCTTCCAGCCTGTTCCCGGATAAAACGGCCAGCGATGGATCGACATAAAGCCGACGCGAGGATCTTCCCAAAATGTGGCCTGTGTGCCATTGCCGTGATGCACGTCCCAATCGACCACTAGCACGCGTTCCAACCCTAACCTGTGCGTAGCCGCCGCGGCGGCAATGGCGATATTGTTGAACAGACAGAATCCCATAGCCGAGTCTGCCAGGGCATGATGCCCCGGAGGCCGTACTAGGCAAAGTGCCTGACGATCGTTGCCCTGCACGACCTGGGTGACGGCATCGACGGCAGCGCCAGCAGCTAGTCGGGCTACATCGTAGCTGGCAGGACTGACGAGCGTATCGGCCTCGATATGTCCGCCTCCGTTACGGGCAAAAGCTGCCAGTTCGCTGGCATAGGCGCGAGAATGGACGAGATTTAAATCTTCGTCCGAAATGGGCTCCCAGCGAGTGGACTGGCACCGCTTGTCGATCCCCGTACGAGCGAGATGGGCTACGATCTGCTCAAGCCGTTGCGGGCGTTCAGGATGGGCGCCGGTGCGATGCTCTAAAAACCTGGGGTCGTAATAGAGGAGCGTCATTGGCAACGGCCCCTTAGTTTGGGCCCGCCCCGGTAGGTCAAACAATTAGCGTCCCTGATGCCGTCACTCTAGCGCAGTTGGGCGTGGCCTGTCAAACTGCGGGGATAGCCGCTGGCAATGCTCGGAAAGGCCCGATTTTCCCGGCTATCGCAAACGCGCAAACTGCTGGCGTGTTAAGGAGAAACAGCTTGACGCCGTTCTCGATTTGGTGGTAGCCTAGAATGTTGTGTATTAGCTGCGGAAGCAGGCGAATTCCTTTCCGAATCGAGGGGCCGTCGGCGGCCCCATGTGAGGCGTTTTGTTCCGTGCGAACGGGACCCAGCGCGAGCAACTCGTCGAGCGGATCACATCTGTCTTTGCTCGCGTCCCCGACATTTACGTAATGAAAACAGCGGCGATACCTTTGCGCGGCGGCGGTTTGGTTGTCGCGCAATGGGACGCGGATTACGATTTGTGACCATGCTAGCAAATGCTTGCAATTTCTGGCGCACGTTGTTTCTGGCCACAGCCGGAGCCGGCGTGCTACTGCCTGCGCTTTCCCCGGTCGCTCATGCGGCCGACGCCCGCCCCAAGCAGTACAAGACTTGGGTAGGAACGGTCAAAGACCCGGCCGAATGGAAGTCCAAACGCACGACCATCACTGAGGGGGGCGTAGCGCCGGACGAGGCATCCCAGGAGATGTTTAACCAGCATTGCAAGTTCATCATTGCCGATCTGACAGGTCGCACCAACGACTGGAAATTTCATGACAAGCGCCAGACGGTGCGCAAGGAGCTTTATAATCTTGGCACCAAGCCCAGCATGGCTCTGCACGATAGCCTAGTGGCGATGCTGCATTTGACGCTACCCAAGGCGTTTGAAAACGAGGATTTCTTTCCGGCCGCGCGAGTCGCGTGCCTGCTTCTTTATGGGGACCTCAACAGCAAGGAAGGGGCGCTCAACGGCTCCGGTGCTGTGCCTCTCGGCACGGCATTCTCGAAGCTGCTCGAGGTTCTCAAGAACCAAGGGGGCAAATACCCCACTTATCTGCAGATCGACGCGTTGGTCGGCGTGGCTCGCCATGTCGAGGTTGCCGGTACGGCCGATAGTCGTCGCGCCCTGGCGCAAACGATGTTGGATTGGCTACAAAAGCCGGCGGCCGAAGGCGTCTCGGATGACGTCCACAACTACATGCGTCGCCGTGCGAGCGACGTCCTGCGCATGCTGGCGACCAAAGGCCCTGAGGCCAATTCACCTGACATAACCAACGCCCTGCGTCAATTTGCCGCCGACGAGGACGCGCGTTTGGACGATCGTTGTGAATCGATTCGCACCATTGGTCTGCTCGACAAAAAGAGCTTCTCTGACAAAAACATCTCGACCGTGGCTCGCACGATTGCCTTACTGGCGGCCGAAGTAGGTCGCCAAACGGCCGCACCCGCCCTGGAAATCGTCCCTGAGGTGGCGCCAACCGCCAACGGCGCGGATCCTGCTGATCCTGCGGCTGCGGCAACGGATGCCCCTGCGGACGCGGCTGCCCCGGATGCAGCGGCGGAGTCCCCGGCCGCGGTTGTCGTGGCGGCGAAGCCGGTCGAGCCGCCCGTCGCCGAAGTGGAGCAGGCGGCGGTCAAATCTCAGGCCGTTCTCCCACCGGAGTTGCAAACCTATTTTCTGAGTTGCTTGCGGTCGGGTCTCAGCGGGACAGATGCGAGCCATGGTGTGGCAAGCGCCGCCAAGGCCGATAATAAGCAGCTTGTCGGTGACCTGACCACGAAAATCGACGCCATGGTCGACATCGTCAAGAAAAAGAAAAAGGACGAGAAGCTCAACGAAGTCGAGATTAAGAAGTTACGCGATCTGGCAACGGGTTTGGAAACGATCATCGGACACGGACCCGGCGCACCGGACGCCGCGACGGAGCAAGCACGCGTGCCCTAGTCGTGAAGTTCAACGGTGCTGGCTCGTAGTTATTTGATTTGCGGCTGACGGATGTAGTGCGTAGGTTGCACGGCGGCATCCGGCAGAAATGGATTTCTGTACGAGGCAAAAGGATTTGCCGTCGATGTTTGGTTGTCGAACAATATGGCCGTCGCTGCTCTGCGGCCTGCTGGTCTGCGCCGCCCTTGTGGCCGGCTGTCGGACGCTCGAACCGCCGACGGATTTGGCCGCCGCCATGTCGCTGTCGGATGCGGACGTTCCGCCAGTATCTCGCGGCTTGGGAATAGATCCTCGTCCCACGGCCACCGTGGAGTCGCCCGTTACCAAGCCCGCTGAGCCGCAGGAACTGAAGGTTCCTACCGAATTGGCGGACGATCGCTGGCTGCCAACGCCCTCCGATCCCGATTCCGGCGCGGAACCGACGTACCGCTGGCAACACGTCGGACTGGATGCGCTGATCGCCGGGTGGCATGGCAAGCACCCCGACTTCGCCCTGTTCCTGTCTGACGACGACGCGGTCGTTGTCGCCAACACTGCCATCTTGCTGGCGCGATCCGGCGACAGCACGATCGATCGTTGCCTGGCCGAAGCCGTCTGCAACAAGAATCTGAAGCTGCCGCTACGGCGCGCCAGCGTCGAAGCCCTAAGCGGTTTAGACAGCGCCCTGGCGGGCCCTGCCCTAGGGGAATTGTTGGATGATTTCGGGACGTCCGTCGCCGATGGTTATTCCGTTGAATTGCACGCTGACCTGCTAAGGGCGCTTGCCCACCACGTCGACGCGGCGGCTAGCTCGTGCTTTGCCGATGCGCTTCAGACCGACGAAGGTGACGTCCGCCAGGCTGGACTGTACGCCTATACGATTAGCGGCGCGGGAGTCTTGCCGGCCAGCGCTATCGAGTTACGTAGCGACCGAGATCCGCGGGTGCGTGCCGCGACATTGGAATGCCTGGCAACACGCCGTCACCCGCAGGCGCTACAATGTGCCCGCGAAGCGCTCACGGATTTCCATCTCGATGTGCGGCTAGCGGCGATTCGCGCGCTGGGCGAGTTGGGGGGAGATGATGCACGTGCGACCTTGCAACGATTACTGATCCACGAGCCCGAGGCCGTTCGCTCGGGCGCGGTCTTGGCCTTGGCTAAGTCGGGCGACGACGTCACGGTGTTCGCGTCGACAAACGACCCCTCCTGGCAAGTTCGGCGCTGCGTGGCCCGATCGCTCGCGTACTTTCCCACGGCCCGCGGCGAAACGATTGCCCGCCAATTACTTGCCGATCGCAGCGGCGAAGTACGCCGGGCCGTGGTGTACGCGCTGGATAGTTGGCCGCTGGCGGCTGCCGGCCCGATTCTGCTGACCTCTTTGGCCGAAGCACCGTACCCGACGCGCAAGCAAGCGGCCGAACAATTGGCTCGCCGCTGGCCACCATCGCAACGCTACTCGGCCGATGCACCACCGGAAAGCCGGGCTGAACAGATGGCCGCGCTGCAAGCGGCCTGGCAGGCGACCAATGTCAGTGGAGAGCCCTGGGCAATCAGCATACCGCCACGACCAGCCGGTGACCCGGCACAGGGCGATCAGTTGCAATTAGCGTCGTTGACTGCACATCCAGCGATACCACTACCCAACGACCAGGTTGCCGGACTACTTGGCGAACTCAGTTCGGACGAGGTTGATCGGCGCCGCGCTGCGGCCAAGCAATTGGCGGTCATGGCAGCCGAGCAGCCCCTTGAGCTAGCAAGCGTCGAGATGCTGGCAGAATTGGGAATGGCTGAGACCGATGCTCTGGTGTGGCGCGAAATGCTCGACGCAGTTCACTCTGACGGCAGCCCACCGGCCGTGCGATTGGCTTACGTCGGCACCGGACACACCGCCGCCGAAGTGCGTAGGCTGTCGTGCGGATACCTGGCTGCCCATAGCGATCCACGCCATCTGGCTGTTTTGGGACGATTGCTCGATGATCCCAACAGTGCCGTTGTGCGAAGCGCGGTCGAGGCCTTCGGAGTACGAGGCGCTCTATCGGAACCGGCGCTTTTAGAACGTTTGCTGACCGACGAGGATGGCACACTGCGCGTTGCCGCGGCACGGAGCCTGGCCATCAACGGTTACGATTCTGGTCCCGTAGCGCTCGTGCGGCTGTCGGGCGATTCCGCCGCGGAAATCCGCCGACAGGCCGTGACGGCGATGGGGCAGTTGCGCGACGCCATGTACGTCGAGTCGCTCGTCGCCCGCCTTGATGACGAGTTGAGTGTGAAGGTCGCCAGCGTCGCCAGCCTCACTCAGATCGTCGGCTCGGACGTCACGCTCGGTCAAGGAGATGGTCCTCCGCCGCTGGCCGATCAGGTGAGCAGCTGGAAGCAGTGGTGGGATAACCAGCGCCCCGTGGCGGCGAACGCCAGCGATTCGCCCGCTGCGACAACGGCACTTTTGCCGTCACGAACAACTCGATAACCATTGCCAACCGGTTGGCGCTCAAGCCGAGGTCCCTATAACCACTGCTGTGCGAAGTCGCAGAGTGGTGACAGCGCCTCGGACCGATAAAGTCCGCCGATCGCTAACCAGAAAAGTGATTTTACGGCCGATAAGCTCACGGCCAGACCGATCAGGAGCGCCACCAGGCAGGCTTCGAGTCCGGTCATCTGCAACGGCGGATACATGGTGCGTGGCATGGTCGCATCGAAGCCGCGGGCCGTTAGTGAAGTCGCCAGAATGCCCGCACGTCGCAGTGCCGCCGCGACGACGGGTACGAGCAGCGCCGCCTCGATTTTCCATGACCGCCACGCGCGGCGGCCGAGACCGGCGAGCCGTGGTCGATATCCGCGCAATTGGCACGATCGCCGAACGGTGGTCCACTGATCGATCATCGTCGGCAAAAACCGCAGTGCGGCCACTGCCATGAAACCGACAGCGGCGGGCACGCGCAGCCAAATCAGCGCTGCCAGCAGACGTTCTGGCCCCGTCGAAAGGCAAACCGACAGGCCCGCGAGCAGCATGGCATTCATTCGTAGCGATTGCACCAGCCCATACAACGCCCCCTGCCAATGTAATTGCACTCCTGGAAAGTCGACAGGCCCAATCGCGAACGGCCTGATAAGGGTCACCAGGGGTGGGGTATCGGCGTCGGCCGGGTAGAACATCGCCTGGCTAAGCGCGGTCCCCCACACGACGGTCAACAGAAATCCCGCGACGACAAGCCACACCCGCGGCGTCCAACCGACGTTTAAAGCAACCAGCGAGGACGCGAGGAACAGGGCCAAGAGTCCGCTCGTGGAATCAATCAGGATCGCAGCCAGCGACACGGTGATTAGCCATGCTATTTTCAGACGTGGATCGCGTCTTGCCATCCACGTATCGTCGCGCCCTGAGAGAAGTTCCACGTAGCTCATGGACCTCTCCGTGAACGTGTTTCCGGATTAGCAGTAGGCGTCGGATTCGATTCCTTGGTAGCGTTATGCTCTCGCATTCGGTGCTGAGCCGCCGCGGCGTCACGGCTTGATAACCGCGCTAGACGTAATGTCTCTTGGTTGCCCAATAACTCTCCGGCTGGCCCGTCGACGATGAGGCGCCCCTCCGCCAGAACCATAGCCCTACTGGCGAACCGTGCGACCAGTTGCACATCGTGGGTTGTAAACAGCGCCGCGCCGACGCGGCGCGATCTGACCGCGGCGCCGACGGCCGACATCAAGCGGTGTACTTCGACCGGATCTTGCCCCGTGGTCGGTTCGTCGAGCATGAGCAGCTGCGGACGAAGGGTCAGTGCTGACGCCGTGGCGACTCGCAATCGTTGACCCTGGCTGAGCGCTAGCGGTGGTTCATCGAGCTTGTCCGCCACCGCCATTGCTGCGGCCGCCTCGTCGACACGATCGTGTACCTCGGCCACGGAAAGTCCGAGCTGCCGCGGTCCAAATGCCAGCTCTTCGCGGACGGTTCGACAGAAGAGCGTTAGGTCGGGATTCTGCGGTATCAGAGCCAACGGGGCCCTCCCTTGTTCGGCAGGCGCCAGGGTCAAGACACCGGTCGTCGGCTGAACTAACCCCGCCAAAACGTGCAGTATCGTGCTCTTTCCCGAACCGTTCGCGCCCACAATCGCGATGTGCTCGCCGACGTCGATCCGAAAGCTGACGTCCGACCAGACCGGCTCTTGGCGACCGGCAAAGCGTTGCGAGATCCGATCGACATGTACAAGTGTGTCGGTGGTCGTCGATGGTATCCGTGCAGTTGGTTGTATAGGCGCGACTAGCCTTGGTTCGAGGTCTGCGACTGTGTTTGCGGAAAGGCCTACTTCGCCCAGTGCTGACACGAGATTGGCCTCTCGTGCAGGGCGGTCCATGACGACACGCCCGCAATCAAGCACCAGCACTCGGTCGACGCGACTTGCGAGATCTTCGAAGCGGTGTTCGGCAACCACGATCGTGAGCCCTTTGCCGCGCAGTCGCTCCAGCAGGTCGAGCAATTCCACGGCTCCCTGGTAGTCGAGCTGCGCCAGCGGCTCGTCGAGCAGCAATAGTCGCGGGCCCATGGCCAGCACGCTAGCCAGCAGTAGACGGGATTTCTGACCGCCCGATAGCGTGTGTGTCGACTGCCTGCGCTGCGGCGCAAGACCGAATCGATCGAGCCACTGTGATATCCGGCGATCGATCTCGTCCACGGGTAGGCACAGATTCGCCAATCCAAAGGCGATTTCATCCGCAACTGTGGTTGTGCAAAGCTGTTCGTCGGGCGATTGCGGCACCAGTCCGGCCGAACTTGCCAGCTCAAGCAGCTGTGCGGTGCGTGTATCCAGACCGAAGACGCGCACCCGTCCGAACATTGTGCCCGCGGCTTGTTGCGGGATTAGGCCAGCGAGTGCGCGCAGAAGTGTCGACTTCCCAGAGCCGGTTTTTCCGGCGACCAGTGTCCAACTGCCCGCAGCTAGCGACAACGAAACATCGTCGATCGATGGTGTCTCGCGCCCCATAAACGTATAGCAAAGTCCGTCGGCAACGACCGCCGCTTCATGGTGCGGAACGGGGCTCATGGTGAGATCCTCCGCAGCCGCAAGCCGAGAATTATGCCACACCCCGCGCCGACGCCGCCGTAGATGAGTCCCGTAACGAGCGATACGGCCAATTTGTACCACTCGTCAAAGAATAGCCGCAGTAGCGCTTCGTAAAGCGCATATTGCGCATACATCGCCAAGGCGTTGGCCAGTCCGATTGCCAATCCTCCCCGAATTACGAACGACCAATCGACAGCGTCGCTGGTCGAACTTGGTGGACGTCCGGTCGTCACGCCAAAGAGCGCGGCGATCGATTCGTGCAAGGCAACGCTGATGGCGACGAAGACCAGGGCGATAAGGCTAACCTGGCCACTGGTGATGACATTCAACACAAAAAGCGTGATTAACGAGAGTGTCAGTGGACCTGGCCGCGGCAATAGCGCTACGAGCACGCCTAGAAAGAGGCAGGACAACCCTTTGCTTCCCAGCCCGTCGACGAATACGTACAGCGGTCCCAGGATCGCGCCGAAGATCGAACCGATCAGCCGGGCCGCGTACGACACGGCAAATTGAAGTCCGGCGATCGAGGCAATCGTGGCCAACCCCCGATTGCCGATGCCCCGAACAACGCGACGCCAGCCTAATGCCAGCAGAATAATCGCTGCCACGACGACACCTAACGAGAGCCGGACCAGCAAGGCATTCCCGCCGGCCTCGCCCGAAGACTCCCGGGCCAGCGACTCGCAAATAACGGGAAGGGCAAACGTCGCAGCCATTCCCGACCAGCCCAGCGCCGCCAGGATGTCATCGCGGGTACGATGCGTTCTCTGCTGGACAGGCGTGGATGTCATAAGCCTCTGCCATTCGCCAGAGCGAGAGAGTCGTGCCCTGGCCGCAGAAAAGTCCTGCGCGGGTGAAAAGAGCCTGGGAAACAACGGGACCCTGGTGTGGGTATTAACGCGGTAGCCAGAATCCGGCTGCGACGGCCGCGATAGGTAAGAAATCAATAGTTAGTATAAAAATTTTTGTGTTGTCAGCCCCTGCCCCCTCGTATGGCAGCCGTGTTATAAAGGTAAATCTGTACCAAATAGGGTTTTTTGGTTAGCCGGCCCGATGCGCAGTTTACCGGGCTCGCCAGCTTAATCCTCTCGCAATCTTCGCTCCAGTAGACAGCAGGAATCTCTCGCTATGCCCGAGGCGTCCCATATCAAGTTATCGATGGCCGAACCGGACATCGCAGTGCTTACGTTCGATGCTGCCGAAAAGGGGGCCAACGTCCTCTCGCGGCCCGTTCTGGAGGAACTCGAGAAGCATCTCGACGATCTGGAGAAGCGCAAGGATCTGAAAGGTCTGATTATCGATTCGGCAAAGCCGGGCATTTTCATTTTCGGTGCGGATGTGCGAGAGTTCCTCGCCGCCAAGAACATCACACGCGAGCAAAAGGTCGAGTTGGCGACGCGCGGCCGCAAGCTTTTTCAGCGGTTGTCGCACTATCCCTGTGTGACCGTGGCCGCGATCGATGGGGGTTGCTTCGGCGGCGGGGCCGAACTATCGATGTGGTGCGACCGTCGCATCATGTCCAACAGCCCTAAGGCCCAGATGGGCTTTCCCGAGGTCAAGCTGGGCATCTATCCCGGTTGGGGTGGCACCGCCCGCGCACCGCGGATCATTGGCTTGTCCAACGCCGTGGAGATGGCGACCGGCGGCGAGAATGTCGACGCCCGCACGGCCTTCACCATGGGGCTGGTGTCTGATGTTGTGGCGAGCGACAAGCTACGCCAAGCCGCAATCAATCTGATCCGTGCCGAGAACAAGTCACAGCGGTACTTGCAAGATCGCCAGACCTGGGACGGTCCGCTACCGATCGACGAGACCGAGCTGATGTTCCTGGGGGTCACGGCGTCGGCCTACATCCAACAACAAACGAAGGGGCAGTACCCGGCGCCGCTGGCGGCGCTAGATGTCATGATTGGCGCTGCCGGCAGCGATATCGAAGCCGCCTGCCAGGCCGAGGCCGAGGGTTTTGCCGACCTGTTTGGCTCGCCGATCAATCGCTCATTGTTAAACGTCTTCTTTCTTACCGATCGCAACAAGAAAGAGACGGGCATCGCCAACCCCAATATCAAACCACGGCCGATCACATCGGTCGGTATTTTTGGCGCCGGCATCATGGGAGCAGGAATTGCCGCCGCTTCGGTCCGACGAGAGATGGGCGTAACAATCACCGACGCCATGCCGAAGGCCTTGGCCGGCGGCGTGCAAAAGATCTTGGAAGAAGTTTCGTTCAATAAGGCCACCCGTGGCGCCGATCCGCAGCGGATGCTCAAGTATGTGCCGCTAGTTAACGGCACGGTCACGGACAGCGAATTCGGCCAATGTGACTTGGTGATCGAAGCGATTATCGAAATGCCCGAGGCCAAGCAGGAACTTTACGCTCGGATCGAGCCGAAGTTGAAGGACGGCGCCATTCTGGCTTCGAACACCTCGGCCATTTCGATCACGCGCTTGGCTGAGAAGCTCAAGCATCCGGATCGCTTCTGCGGGATCCATTTCTTCAATCCCGTCCGCAAGATGCCCTTGGTGGAAGTGATCCGTGGCGCCAAAACCAGCGATGAGACGATCGCCACGGCCGTGGCCTATGCCAAGACCATCGGTAAGTCTCCGATCGTGGTCAACGATGGTCCGGGCTTCTTGGTGAATCGACTGCTGCTCCCCTATATGACCGAGGCGCTCGAGTTGTTGCGCGAAGGGGTTGAAATCAAGGCGATCGAACGTGCCGCCAAAGGTTTTGGCATGCCGATGGGACCAATCACGCTCTACGACGTCGTTGGTCTGGATACCTGCTACCACGCCGGGCGCGTGATGCATGAGGCATTTCCGACGCGTGTCGTTGAGTCGCCGATTCTTGAGGCAATGGTTAAGGCCGGCCGCATCGGTCAGAAAGCGGGCGTGGGATTCTTCGCCTATACCGGCAAGCCCGGTCAAGGCACTCCCGACCCGAAGCTGGCCGACGTTATCGGCCCCCACGTTGGCAAGCCGCAAAAACTGGCCGACGACCAAATCATTAACCGGCTGTTCCTTCCCATGGTGCTTGAGGCTACTCGGATTCTGGCCGAGAAGAAGGTCGCCGCGCCGCAGGATGTTGATCTCGGGTTGATCTTCGGTACCGGCTTCCCGCCCTTTAAGGGAGGCTTGTTGTTCTGGGCCGACACGATCGGGGCCGCCAAGATCGTCGAACTATTGAAGCCCTACGCCTCGCTCGGCGAGCGATATCAACCGACCCCGATGCTGGCGGAGTTGGCCGCCAGCAATCGCGGGTTTTACGACTTGAGCCCTTAAAGTGTCCCAAGAGAGAATCGTTATTCGAGGCTCGCGACTTGGGGCGTGTTGTCCTGGTCCCGTACAATTCTTCAAGTGGCAACCCGCGAACGATCGAGTCCACAAGAGCGCACAATCGCGTTCAGGAGATAAGAAGGTATGAAACAAGCTGTTGTCGTCGATTGCGTGCGTACGCCGGTTGGTCGCGCCCATAAAGAGAAGGGGGTCTTTCGCGAGATTCGCTCCGATGATTTGGCCGCGACCGTGGTAAAGGCATTGGTCGAGCGCACCGGAATCGATCCCAACGAGATCGAAGACGTGGTAATGGGCAACACGCAGCAGCAAGGCGAGCAGGGCATGGACGTGGCCCGCATCGTCGGACTGCTGGCCGGACTGCCGTTGGCCACGGGCGGCACGACTGTAAATCGACTTTGTGGCTCGGCTCTGCAAGCGATTAATCAAGCATCGCACGCGATTGTCGCGGGAAGCGAAGACGTGCAGATCGTCGGCGGTTTGGAGCACATGCACCACATCCCGATGGATAAGGACATCGACGTGAACCCCAAGCTCTTTCATCGCACGTCGAAGGGCGCGCTGATGATGGGCTTTACGGCTGAATTTCTCGCACAAACGCAAGGTATCACGCGCGAAGAGCAGGACGCATTCGCACTTCGCAGCCACCAATTGGCCGCCAAGGCGCACGCCAACGGCGAATTCGCTCGCGAGATCGTGCCCATCTGGGGTCGCGACGAAGCGGGCAACCGATTGTTGGTCGAAGTGGATCAGTGCGTGCGGGCCGACGCCACTGCCGAATCGCTAGCCGCACTGAAACCGGCCTTCATGCCCGGCATGGGCACGGTCACGGCTGGCAATAGCTCTCCGTTGAATGACGGAGCGGCCGCGCTGTTGATCATGTCGGACGAGAAAGCCAAATCGCTCGGCTTCAAACCATTGGTAAAGATCGTGGCCACGGCGATCGTGGGCGTCGATCCGGCCGTAATGGGAACCGGTCCTGTTCCGGCCACGCAAAAAGCACTCAAGCGGGCCGGGCTGAAGCTGACGGATATCGATCTCTTCGAGCTCAACGAGGCCTTTGCTTCACAGGCGTTGGCCTGCGTTCGCATGCTGGGTATCGACCAAGATAAGGTGAACGTACGGGGCGGGTCGATCGCGATCGGCCATCCGCTGGGCGCGAGCGGTGCCC
>DASXEJ010000102.1 GCA_036490175.1 Pirellulales bacterium
AGGAAACCGTTGCTCTATCCCCTGAGCTACAGGCGCGGGAGTACCAAGTGTACCTGCGCGAGGGCGGCTTGGGCCAGGGCGATGATGTGGCGTCCGCGCCCGGTGACTGAGACCATTTTCGACCGGTTAACGGGGCGCAGCCGCGACGGCGCTTCGCCGGACAGCCCACGGTACAACTGCCATCGCCAGGATCGCCAGCACCAACGAGGACGGCTCGGGTGTGATGATGACATAGGGCGAGACATCGAAATAGGTGGTCGAGGCATTGCTGTGCGCGACGCCGGCCTTGGTCAGGATGTACTGATCGCTCAGATAGTTCACCGGGTCGTGATAGGCCAGGTGGTCGGCCATAAGAATTGCGTTGGCCAGTAATCCCTGCACCACAGTGCCGGGATGAAAGCCGTCACTGAGGAACTCGTCTTTGCCAACCTTGCCCCCGACGTCAGACATCGTGACGCCGCCGAATGTCAATGGCGACAAGCTGCGATTGGCCGCGCTGTACAGGTCGAGGACAGGAAAACCGAGTTGCGCCGCCAGGGCGATGATCCGCTGGTTTACGGCCTGCGTCACCTCGGTGACTGCAGCGCGCTGCGCCGCCGACGAATAGCTGGAGCGGAATGCGGGTGTGACGCCCACGTCGGGGATAGTCGAGAGAACCATCTTCTCGGCGGGGTTTTCACTCAGCGTCGCATTGACTGAGTTGGTGATGTTGGTCACCACCGTATTCATGAACGAGATCACGCCGGGATCAGTGAGCGGATTATAGGATTTGTTCGCGGCGGCGTTGTAGATCGTTCCATATTCCGAGCCGTCGAAATCGTTCGCCCCGATGATCTCGACCACGAGGCCTACACTGCCTGCGGAGACCGACGGCTGAAGTGCGGTGACCTGGTCGGCCAGGTTCGCGGAAGTGTCGCCGGCAATCGCGGCATCGTAATTGTTATAGTTTTCGCCGTCGACTGATTGCGTCGCACCGAAGTTCTAGCCATTGCCGCTCTGGTTCAGCAGATCGACCCAATTGAGTTGCGTGCCGTTGTAGAAAACGTTGTAGCCAATTTGCGGCGCCAACGGCAACCAGAAGGAATACTGCATGGACATGCTATCGCCATAGACGCCGATACCCTCGCCCTGCAGCAGTCCACCATGCGCCGAAGATGCGATCGCCAACATGGCGAGGAGACAGGTCTTGTTTACATTCACAAGCGGCCCTTTCGTATCGCGCGCGGCGGCGGCACGCCGATACTTGGTTCAATATTCCCACAGCCCATGGCCCCGTAGCCGCGTTAAGTATAGGCATAACCTGCGACCCGGGGCATAGCCCAGACTGCCCTACCGACCAGTAGATCTGCGCCGAAAGGTAGCGGGCAGAATGCTTCGAGAAGAACCGCCGCAGGACTGCTCGAACCCCCGAGCACGGCGAGACCTCGACGCGACAGTTCGGCGAGCCGATAATTATGCCTGCCGTTCGGTCGGCTGAGTGCCCAAATGGCATGAGCATCTGCCGAGCGCGGGACTTTGTTGATATTTCGCCGAGAGGCTAATGGCAACGGCTCGAATCGATAGCTACTGGTTGTGCAACATGTCTTGGTCAACCTCGACCATTGACCGATCCGAACGGGCGCGCACTGTTTGTTGCCCTTTGTTCGTGCTGGTCGTTGCGCATATCATCGCCGTGGCAAGCCTAGGTTGGCCCGTAGCAGTGCATGGCAGCGAGCCAGCGACGAAGGCGCCTCGCTTTGTGCTGGAGTGGGGCCAACTAGGTTCTGAGAACGGAGAGTTCGACTTCCCGATCGGTATCGCGATCAATCGCGCCGACGAGATTTTTGTCACGGACTTTACGAACGCCCGCGTCCAAAAATTTACTTCCGAAGGTAAGTTCCTCAGCGCGTTCGCCGCGTCCCCGTTTCCGGGCGGCATTGCGTTGGATCACAACGGCGACATTTTCATTGCCCACTTTGGTATTCCCCCGTCACGCTACGAAGGTGAAAGAAAAAGGGACAAGGTCGCCGTCTTCAGTGCCACGGGCGAGCTGCTGCGCGAGTGGGGTAAAACCGGGAACGGAGATGGCGAGTTCGATCTGCCGGGCGATATCGCCATCAGCCATGATGGCCGGGTTTATGTGGCCGACCAGTGCAATCGCCGCATTCAAGTTTTTGATACCCAGGGAAAGTTTCTGACGAAGTGGGGTCGAAAAGGGTTTCAGCCCGGAGAGTTCGGCGGCGCCCCGCATCCCAAGGCGTTTTTTGCCGGTCCCACATTCCTGGCCTGCGACAAGCAGGGGAATGTTTTCACGACCGAGGCGCCTTTATGCCGCGTACAAAAATTCACTGCGGAAGGAAAACTGCTGCTGGCCTGGGGTGATAACGGGACCGGCCCCGGCAAGTTCGGAGACAGATTCACGGGCCTCGGCCAAGGGAACATGCTGGGACCAACGGGGATTTGTCTTGACGCTCAAGGACGACTGTGGTGCAACGCGATCGGCGGCCGCATCCAGCAGTTTTCCGATGCGGGGGAATACCTGTCCGGCTTTGGCGAAGAAGGTACGAAACCGGGCCAGTTTTACGCTCCGCACGGCTTGGCGATCGACAGCCACGGCTGCCTGTATATCGTAGATGCCTTCAATCACCGCATTCAAAAGTTCGACGTCGCGCCGTGATCATCTGGCGGGTACGTATGCGGCAGTTTCTGCCGTCGACCGCCGAGCAGCAGGCCGTGGGTCGCATCAATTGCTCGACAATTCCCACACCTGCCGCAAGATGGCCATAAACTCCTGCGCGTCCCAGCCGACGTCGGCCGTGGCGTGGACGAAATGCTCTTCTGCATCCGCGGAGCTGGGCTGAACGTCAACGCTGGAAAAGAATTGCAACGTCCGCTTGTGATACTTTGCCACAGAGTCGCCCCCTTGCAAGAACAATGCCGGCCAATACGACAAGACCGTCATTGTTGCCAGATGGACTTCTTTCACGCTTTCTTGATCCGGGCAGGTGGCACGCAAACGAATGCCAGAGCGGTTGCTGTTGTCTGTCCAATCGCAACCCATCACGACATATTTCGTTTTGCTAATGAGCGGATCGACGAACGCCGGGAGATCTCTCTTATGCTCTGGTAAATCCAGCCAGCCAACTTCGCTGTTATCGAATGCCAAAGTAATCAGCCCACCGTCGACCGCCTGCCACGCGCTGGCCCAGGGGCAAGGCCGCGGCGTATCGTCGAAGAATCTGCGCAGGAACCTGGCTTCCGCTTCGGCGTTCGCGCCGTCTTCCTTGGTACCGATGCCATAGGCGATTGTATGATCGTCGATGAACCGCATGCGCAGGGGAGCCGGACCTAGTGCAGGGTAAACGGGAAGCTGCAGATACTGCTTCCCATCAAAGCTTTTCAGCACGGAACCGGATATCTCCTCGACGAGTTCCTGCAAATTGCCGGGCTTGGTCGTGCGAATCACGATTCCTCCCGTGCCCAACGTGAAGCTGGCATTGCCGCCCGACTTTTCGGGCGGTTTGGCAGATAGCAACAGGTCGCCGGCAATCCATTCGATGTCGCGCATGTCGACCTGATTTGCCAAATCTCCTATGAAAACGCGCAGGAACTCCGCATATCCTTTGTTTAGCGCGTCGATGTGCGGCCGAACCTCGGGATGACGCAGAAAATCGCCCACGCGGATCAGAAAGCCGCCTCTTGCGCCCGGCCGGATCATGGCCGGGTCAAAGGCTGTGCGACGAAACAGGTCCTGGTCCGGCGTGGTCGAGTCCGCGGGTTCGCTGGCGGCGATCTGCTCGGTTTGTGCTGGCGCCGGCTCGACGACTGCCGGCGACGTCGCCTTGGTATTGTCGTCCGAGGCGGCGGCGCCGCGGAGGAGGGCTGTCGCCAGCGCGACTGCCACGAGACAGCCAGAAGCGCCATACGATATGAATCTTGTGACTCGCCTGTCGGCCGAGACATCCTTGACGCGTAGCATTTCCAGCCTCCTTGCTAGAAAGTCCGACGAACGGGGCATGATCGAAACGCTCGACCAACCGCGCTGGTCCTGACATGATTCGTGATATCGCAGAGCGAGTCGCGCCAGACCCCGCGCGTATGATTGTGTGTCGCCTGCCAGGCCGCGGGCCAATCGATCCGCGGCAAACTCCTGATCAGCGGCCAGCCACCGCGCGGCGATTCTCACGAGCGGATGGTAGAAGTAAATCGCCGCGCTGACGAGCGCCACCAGCCGGTGGAGATAGTCTGCACGATGCACGTGCGCCACTTCATGAGCCAGGACAGCCGCTAGTTCCTCGCCGGACCATTGCGACCAGTCTTTCGGCAATAGTATGACCGGCCTGGACCAGCCGCTGGCGGCCGCGCTCGACAACTGATCGGTCTGGCGCACCTCGATCTCACGTCGGCAATCGCAGCGCCGCTTAAACAGTTCAACCTGAGTCGTGATCGATTCATCCGCGATCAGTGAGCTGGCGTGGCGAAGGCGCTGCACGGCGCGCGTCGCGAGCAGCAAGCGAATCAAACTGAGTACCGAACCGCCCAGAACAACGGCCAGCACCAGTCCTTGCCAGCCGCCCGAAGACGCGTCGGCCGCGGTAGTTGCCCGCCGCAGTCCACGGCTCAGGCGCCGTTGCCACACGGACGGCACGTACAAAGTACTTTCCGAGCCAGGCGAAACACTGACCGGCGCGGTAACCGCGGCAAAGGTGTCACCCTGCATGCCGTTTAGCAAGCCACCCGGTTCTTTCGCCGGTTTGAGAAATACCTGATCCTCCGCGAGCGGCGTGCTCGCCGCCGGCCAAACGCCCGGAACAGGAAGCAATGCCAACCCCGTTACAACGAGCATGCAGGCCATGCCCACCACGCCGATCGTAGCGCGGCCGGCGGCAAAGTGGCGCGGGATACAGACCCGGGCGAAGATTGTCGTGAGGGCCACGATCGACGTATGAATGATCCCCAGCAACACGGCGACACCGAGCATAGTCATGGGCCTTGCTCCTCGAGGATCTCGCGCAGCAAAGTCCGCTCCTTGGCCGTCAGTCGCCGCCGCTTGAGAACATTAAGCAGCAATTGTTCGCGAGAACCCTGGAACACGCGACGCAGCAAATCGCCGACCAGGCTCTGCGAGACTTCGTCGAACGATTTGGCGGCGCGGTACGAATACGGCCGTTCGCCGTTGGTTTGCAGCAGAAAGCCCTTCTCCCATACGATCCGAATCAGATTGGCGACCGTGACATAGGCCAGGTCGAGGCCCGCAGCCGCAAGCCGGTCGCGGGCCTCGGCGGCGGTCGCCTCGCCCTTCTGCCAGAAGACTTGCATCACTTGCAACTCGCGATCGGTCAGTTCCTTGGCCGGGGGGCGGGCCATCGGCGGCTCCTTATTTGGTTGTCCAAATTTCAATAACCAAATACCATTCTCGCGCCATTGCCGTCAAGGCGAGTTTAGAGAGAGCGTGCTGGAACGCGTGGTTTGCGCTAGCAGACGCGTACCGCGATAGTGAAGACCCCCCTCGCCACTTCGGTTACTGGCGACGTGGCGAGCAGCGCACAAGTGCGCGGTTTACTTGCGGGGAGCAGTGAGTAGCTGACGCTGCTCGGCCACAATGGTCGCGTGTTCGGGTGAATTGGCCAGATTGTGATACTCGTGCGGATCGGCGTCGTAATCGTACAGCTCTTGCGTGCCGTCGGGCCATTCGGTGTACCGCCAACGTCGTGAGCGCACCGACTTGCCCAGTCGGTCGGGGTCGAGCGCCCCGTGCGCATCATGGCGGTCCACGCGGCTGACCACAGTCTGCGCGACGCGCTGCCAAGGGCGATGCGGATTGAGCAACAACGGCTCCAGGCTCATCCCCTCCAACCCTGCGACGGACGGCAAACCGCACAGGTCGACGAGCGTGGGGTACAAGTCGAGCAGCTCGACAATTCCCCCCGTCTCACTACCACGCGATCTGCGCGGCGCCGCGATGATCAGCGGTACGTGGCAAGCGGACTCAAAGAGGGTCATCTTGTGCCACAGACCGCCATGCTCGCCCAGATGGTAGCCGTGGTCACTGGCAAGCACGACAACTGTATCCTCCCAAGCGCCGGCACGGTCGATTGCGTCCAAGACGACACCGATTTGGGCGTCAAGAAACGAAACCGCCGCATAATAGGCGGCAACCATTGCGGCGCGATTTTCGGCATCGAGTTTCTTCTCGCCGTAACAAATGTAGGGTAACGCCAATCGCGGTATCGCCTGCAGATGGGCGACCGGCTCGTCCAGCGGTGGAATCGAGTCCTGCGGGTACAACTCGAAATAACGCCGCGGCGCAATGTAGGGCACATGCGGGCGCCGAAAACCGACCGCCAAGAAGAATGGCCGCGGCTTGGCGTGCAACTTTTGAAGTTGCGCCGCGGCCTCTCGCGCTAAACGGCCATCCCAGGTCGCGTCATCCGCCGCGTTCAAAACGATAACACGCTCTCCGCGGCGTTCGGCAATTTGCTCCGTCGGCGGATTCTTGGCCTCGGTGGTCTCGGTCAACTCGAAATCCCATGAACGCGGGTCTTCGAAACCTACCCCGGTATGAAAGATCTTTCCCAGCTTGACCGTCATGTAGCCGCGCTTGCGAAAGTACTCGGGCAACATCACGGTGTCACCCAAAGTACTGCGCGTCGGCGTCACCAGGTCGACGACACGCGTCGTTTGGGGACGTCGCCCGCTTAGCATCGAAACCCGCGAAGGATTGCACACGGGATATTGGCAATAAGCGTGCTCAAATCGTACACCTTGCTTTGCCAGTCCATCGATCTGCGGGGTTTTAACCTGCGCATGACCGTAGCAACCAAGATCGCAATTCAAATCATCGGCCATGATGAAGACGACGTTCAGCTTCTTGGCGGCGGCGCGGGGGGTCATCACAGTGCAAACCAGCAGGGCGAATCCAATTGCTGCCGCAGCTCGACCCCATAATGTTTTCATCGTTTCACCTCGAGCGGGCCGTTGCGAACTTCGGAAACTACGACGCACCAATCACAGCCACAATGTACTCGCCTACCGACCGCGTAACAGCGTCGGGCTATGCGACAAGGCACGAGAACTGGCCGACAACGATGTTAGAGATTACTGTAGGCGCGTCCCACGGCCATCGACAAGTCCCGGCTTAAACGGCCACGCATGATAGAATGGGCCTGGCATTCGCGGTGTCACACATCCGAAAAACCTCCGACGTCGAATCATTCTGCACGCGCAGCGATCGGCAAAGATGCTAGGCCACTTTCATTAGGATTGTGATCATATGCAAACAGCGCATCTCTGGGTCGTAGCCCTATTGGCCGCTGGCGCCATGGCAACGGATACCGCGGCCGAGGGCCTCGTCGAGTTCTCGCAGCGCCCCGGACAGGTTGTGATCACCGTCGAAGGGCAGCCGCTGGCGACGTACGTTTATCAGGACAAAGTGATTACCCGGCCTTATTTCGCGCATGTGCATGCGCCCGGCGGCATTCAAGTCACGCGTAATCATCCGCCGGTGGAGGGCCAAGACCTCACCGATCACGCCACATTTCATCCGGGCATCTGGTTGGCATTTGACGACATCTCGGGCCAGGACTACTGGCGTCTGCAAGCTCGGGTCAGGCACGATCGATTCGTCGAAGAGCCCAAGAGATCACAGCGGCAAGGAAGTTTCGGCGTAGAAAACATCTATTGTCAGGCGGACAACCCCGAACGGGTCGTCTGTCGCGAGATTTGCCGGTACACGATACGCAAAACATCGGCGGGCTACCTGCTGGTGAGCGACTCAGTCTTTCGATCCGACGAACAGGGATTCTACTTCGGCGACCAGGAAGAGATGGGGATTGGAGTCCGTGTAGCAACGCCCATCGCCGTTAAATCCGGTGGGCACATCGTCGATGCCGCGGGACGAATTGATGAAAAGCAGATCTGGGGAAAATCGGCCGCGTGGTGCGATTATCGCGGCGATATGGCGGGCCAACGCGTCGGAGTGCTTATTATGCCCGATCCCGCGAATTTCCGGACTGCTCGTTTTCATGCGCGCGATTATGGACTACTGGTTGCCAATCCTTTCGGTCAAAAGGTCTTCGGCGATGCGAAAGAAAGTCGCGTCGCCGTCGCCGGCGGGGATACGTTCCGGCTGCGATTTGGGGTTCTACTACACGCGGCGCCAGCCGGCAGCGAGTTAGACTGCCAAGCGGTGTTCGATGACTTCTCGCGCGAACTTGTCACCCTCCCACGACCCGAGCCATGACGCCTATTCCCGAGATGTTCGACAAGGGATCAGCGACGGCAACTGTCGTTGAGAATATGTCGTCGATGGCGATGTCCTGCGGGCTGATAATCTGCCGACGAGTGACACGGATCTTGAGGACTTAATCAGGATGCAAATCTGGGTCGATGCCGATGCCTGTCCGGGCGCAATCAAGGAGCTGCTGTATCGTGCCTCGAAGCGAACTAATATTCGAGTGACGCTCGTGGCGAATCAGGTTCTGGCAACGCCTCCCTCTCCGCTCATTACCACGATACTGGTCTCTGGCGGCATGAATGTCGCCGATCGGCGAATCGTGGAACTGGCCGAGCCAGGCGATCTGGTGATCACCGCCGATATCCCACTGGCTGCGGATGTCGTGTCGAAAGGTGCCCAGGCGCTCAATCCACGCGGCGAGCTTTATACCGACGCCAATGTCGGCGAACGTCTTGCCATGCGCAACCTGGTGGACGACATGCGCGGCGGGGGACGAATCATGCGTGGGCCGTCGAACTTCACGCCCCGCGACCGGCAAACATTCGCCAATCAACTCGACCGCTGGCTCGCGACAGCCAAATAGCGCCCGCCGCGGCAGGTTTGAAATCTGCAAAAAGTACGAAGGCAACGGGGGGCGTGGGTCAGCAGGCACATTCCTTTTGCCGAAATAAGGGCCACAATTCTCGCCCCGGCCAGGCCGCTGTGATCAAGCGGCAGCGTAATCCTCCCACCTTTGTGCCTCGATGCTTGTTGTGCCCCGTGCTCGCAATGTATCCTGAAAGGGCTTTCTCCCGCCTCTTTCCCCCACCTTGCGGAGCCTGCACGCGTGTGCGTCTTGCCGCGTTCGATTTCATCCGTTCTGCACAGAGGATCGCTGTTAGGCGTCCTGGTGGTGATCGTGACGGCGACAATTGTCGGCGCCCATGCGCCTGACTATTTACGCGACGTGCGTCCTATCCTGGCCAGCAAATGCTTCGCATGTCATGGGGCTGACGACGCAGTCCGTCAGGCGGGTTTGAGACTCGATGACGGCGCCTCGTCCACGGCGGTGCTCGATAGCGGCCGGCGGGCCATCGTGGCCGGCAAGCCCGACGACAGCGAGTTGATCGCCCGTGTGTGCTCCGCCGATCCAGACATAGCGATGCCGCCCAAAGAGACCGGCAAACACGTTTCGCCGGCCGAGGCCGAAACGCTGCGCCAATGGATCGCCGCTGGAGCCAACTATGCCAGGCATTGGGCATACGTGAAGCCGGTGCGCTCCGCGCTGCCAGCGGTGCGCGACACAAGCTGGCCGCGCGGCGCGATCGACCACTTCGTACTCGCGCGGCTCGAGTCGGAGCAGCTGGTCCCGTCGGCGCCGGCCGGTCGCGAGACGCTTATCCGCCGCGTATCGCTCGACTTATTGGGCTTGCCCCCCACGGCCGACGAAGTGCAAACATTTATCGCCGATCTACGTCCCGACGCCTACGAGAAATTGGTCGACCGATTGCTGGCCAAGCCCGCCTATGGCGAGCGCTGGGCCGCCGTGTGGCTCGATCTGGCGCGCTATGCGGACTCGCAAGGGTATGCGCCCGATGGTCCGCGCACGATTTGGCGATGGCGCGATTGGGTGATTACGGCGCTAAATCACAACATGCCCTACGATCAGTTCACCATCGAGCAATTGGCGGGTGACATGCTGCCCAATGCCAGCACCGAGCAGATCGTGGCGACCGGTTTCCATCGCAATACGCAGCTCAATACCGAAGGGGGCGTAAACCTGGAGGAGTTTCGTCACGCTGCTGTGGTCGATCGCGTGAACACGACGTTCTCGGTATGGATGGGCTCGACGATGGCCTGCGCCCAGTGCCATCATCACAAATACGACCCCTTCAGCCAGCGCGATTACTATCAGGTGTTTTCGATATTCAACAACACCGACGATTTCAACACCGACAATCCGATCGTTGAGACACCGCGCGTAGATCGGGATGCTGAGTATGCACCAGCCAAATCCGATCTCGCCGCGGCCCAGGCTTCGTGGGACGAAGAAACCAAGCGTCGTGACGAAGCTCAAGCGGAGTGGGAAAAGAGTGCGGCGCCGGCTGCCGCCACGCCCGACGGCAAGTCGCAGGAGGCCGCGTCAAGCGGCACCCCGCCAGCTGACGCGGGGACCCCGGCTGCACCACCTCAAGAAATCGTCGCCATACTCGCTGTCGCGGCAGACAAACGCGACAAGGGGCAGCAGGACAAGCTGCTGGCATACCATCGTGGCCTTTCTAATGAATGGAAGGCTGCCGACGAGCGGCTCAAGTCCTGCAAGCAGAAACTCGAGGAAGTTAGCAGCACGGTGCCGATCATGCGCGATGGGACGCCGCGACCTTCCTTTATTTTTCTGCGCGGCGAATTCCTCAGCCCTGGCGAGGCGGTAAGCCCCGGTGTGCCTGCGGCGCTGCACCCGGCACCGACGGAAACCAAGCTCGATCGGCTGGGCCTGGCGCGGTGGCTGGTCGATGCCGAGAATCCGCTCTTCGGACGGGTAGCGGTGAATCGGCTGTGGCAAGAGTTGTTCGGCAGCGGCATTGTCGAAACGGCCGAAGAGTTTGGCACCCAGGGCGAGCCCCCTTCGCATCCCGAGTTGCTGGACTGGCTGGCGGTGGAATATCGCGCAAGCGGTTGGAACACCAAGCACATGCTGAAACTGATCGTTACCTCGGCCGTGTACCAACAGTCGGCCGCGGTCAATGCGGCGCTCGCCGACCGCGATCCACACAATCGGCTGTTAGCGCGGGGGCCGCGCGTGCGGTTGTCCGCCGAAATGTTGCGCGATCAGGCGTTGGCCATTTCTGGGCTGTTGAGCAGCAAGATGTATGGCCCGCCGGTCCATCCACCGCAACCATCGCTTGGCCTGGCGGCGGCCTTCGGTGGCAGCACCGATTGGAAGACCAGCGAAGGAGAGGACCGCCACCGCCGCGCGATTTACACTCGCTGGAGGCGCAACCTCCCTTACCCTTCGATGGTGGCGTTTGACGTGCCCGAGCGCAACGTGTGCGCCATGCGCCGCATGCGCACCAACACGCCGCTACAGGCACTGGTGACGCTGAACGACCCCGTGTTCGTCGAGTGTGCACAGGCGTTGGCAAGGCGCGTAATCTCCGAAGGAGGGGACAGCACGACAAGTCGCGCCGCGTGGCTGTTGAAGCAATCGGTGAACCGAACGCCTACGACCAGCGAAGTCGAACGTATCGCAAGCTTGTACACCGAAGTGCGTGCTGCATTGGCGCGCGATCCGGCGAAGGCAACCGCGCTAGCGACAAAACCGCTCGGTCCGCTGCCACCAGGGACCAACGACGTCGAGGCTGCGGCCTGGACCGTGGCTGCCAATGTCGCGTTAAACCTGGACGAAACTTTGACAAAGCCGTGATGCCATGACAAACACGCATGCTCTGAACCTGGCGATGCAGCGAACGCGCCGCCATTTCTTGCGCGACTCGGCCATGGCGTTGGGGGGCGTCGCCCTGGCGCTGATGGAGCAGGGAGAGGGCGCGGCTGCCACGAGCGGCGCCGCGGAAGCCGATCCCTTCTTGCCAAAGCCGGGACACTTTCCCGCGCGGGTAAAGAATGTCATTTTTCTCTCCATGTCGGGCGGGCCACCGCATCTTGATCTGTTCGACTACAAGCCGGAGCTGGTCGCGCGCGACGGCCAGGATTGCCCCGAGTCGCTTACCAAGGGGAAGCAATTTGCTTTCACAAGCGGAACTCCCAAGCTGTTGGGCACCCGACAAAAATTCTCGCAGCATGGTGAGAGCGGGGCCTGGATGTCGCAGGCCCTGCCAAATCTGGCACGCGTTGCCGACGACTTAACGATCATCAAGTCGGCCTGGACCGAACAGTTCAATCACGGGCCTGCCGAACTATTGCTGTATACCGGCTTTCCACGGGCTCAGGGACGCGCCTCGATGGGGTCCTGGGTCACTTATGGACTGGGATCCGAAAGCCGCGATCTGCCCGGCTACATTGTTTTTGTCTCGGGCAATTCGCTGCCGAGTGCCGGCAAGGTGGCGTGGGGAAGCGGTTTTTTGCCCAGCGTCTATCAAGGCGTGCAATGCCGCACCGGTGGAGATCCGGTTTTGTATTTGACGGATCCCGAGGGAATGGACCGCTCGTTGCGGCGGCTGAGCCTGGACGCACTTAATGAGCTCAATGCCATCGAAGCGCAGAAGCTCGGTCAGCCAGAGACTGCCACGCGAATCGCCCAATATGAAATGGCGTTTCGCATGCAGACAGTCGTGCCCGAAACGATGGACATCTCGCAGGAGCCGGCCCACGTGCTGGGCGCGTACGGTGCACAGCCGGGTGCTGCGACGTTCGCCAACAATTGCCTGTTGGCGCGCCGACTGGTCGAACGTGGCGTGCGCTTTGTCCAGTTGTTCGACTGGGGTTGGGATTTTCACGGCACGAACGCCGTGGAGGAGATCGAGACGGGCCTGGTGAAGCGCTGCAAGTCGATGGATCAGCCCGTCGCGGCGCTGATCCAGGACCTCAAGCAGCGCGGACTATTGGACGAGACCTTGGTCGTGTGGTCCGGAGAATTTGGACGCACGCCGTTTCGCGAGGGACGAACCAAAGACGGCAAATTCCTCGGTCGCGACCATCACCCGTTTTCCTATTCGATGTTCATGGCCGGCGGCGGCCTGAAACCGGGAATCAGCTACGGCGCGACCGATGAGTTGGGCTGGGCGGCCGTCGAAAAACCGGTGCACCCACACGATCTGCAGGCCACGATCCTGCACTTGCTGGGCCTGGATCACACGCGATTGACGTACAGGTTTCAGGGGCGAGACTTTCGCCTGACCGACGTGCGCGGAGAAGTGATCCGCGATATCCTGGCCTGAGAGAGCCGCCGCGGCTTACCAGGCGTCCTCATCTGGATTGCGTTCCGCTCCCCCAGTTTCGCGCTTCGTAACTCAACTACGTAATGAGGCCGAACCCGCTGGCCGATTGCGGCCCTCAAGTAACTCGTCGGCGCCTACAATGCGCAACCGATCCCAGAATGATCAGGCCGGACCAGACTACGATTGTGCTTGGCTCGGGAACGACGGGCGAAGCGGCATTTATCGTGAGGTTATCGACATAAGCCGTCGTCGGAGTCTCGTCATCTCCTGCCGAGCCATAGCCGATGCGTACGAAATTGACGGAGAAACTACCCCACGACATGCCAGGAGAGTAGTCGCTACCGTCCAGTTGGGCGAGGGTCATGCTGCTCGGCGTCAATAGCCCGCTCGTGTCACCCTCGATGTGAAACAGCGTCTGGTTGGGATCGACAGTCAGATCGGTCCAGGTATTTGGCGTAATCGAGGCAGGATCGTTGTACATCACGGCCAGAGTGCTGTCGCCACCACTGCCCGGGGTGTTAATCGACAGGATCAGATAAGGTAACTGGTCGCTTGAAGTAGGGAGGCGATCGACGAAGTAGTCTGCGGAGGTGATCTGCCCGAGCGTAATATTCGAGGAGCTGATATCAAGCTTCACGCGGGCATAGTCCGAAGCGCTTCCGAGGGACAATCGCAATGACTGGTCTCCAGCATAGGCAGGGTCAGGAGATGGCCTGATCGAGGCCGAACCGCCTCCCGAGGCAGCCAAATCATAGCCGTTGGGGTTCTCAAATCCGTCGGTAATCGAAATATCGGCGGAAGCGGTCGCAGCAACACCCAACCAAAATCCTGCAAACGCCAACAACACAATTGCTTGCCTTTTGTGCATGACGAAGTTCCTTTCGAGAATTTGCTCCCTGTCTCAGTGTCTTCGCCACCCGGGATCACGTCCTGACAGATTCAACAAAAAAAGACCCACATGCCGTTTGGGGACATGAGGGCCTCTTAATCGAGCTCGGCTAATTCTTTCGCACGCAAACCGCGGCAGGATATAGAACCGCAACCGTCAGGGCAACACTTGATCGAAAATCATGCGCATTGCCCGCGCGCCAACCATCGTCGACCGGTCAACCACGCAAGGCAGGCTAACGAGGCGAGCAGTAACGCCGACGGCTCGGGCACCGACACCGCCGCTGCGGATGTCTGCAACCAGTTCAGCCCGATCGTATTGATATCCAGGCCATTCACAAGACCATCGCCGTTGGCGTCGCCCGGGGGGGACGTGCCGAGCTGCAGCCAGTGGCTTGCCACCACGCCGATGTCGAGGCCATTGACTACGCCGTCCGAGTTAACGTCGCCCGGTATCGCGGGACGAAATCCCAGCGTGACCGTTTGCCAGTCAGGGCTGGCAAAGATGCGGAAACCGCCAAAGGCGCCGTTAACATTCGCCGTCAGACTGCTGTTCCAATAGTCGAGGCCGATTTGCGCGACCGCCGATCCGGTGACCAGCAGTCGCGCCTCGACATATACGTCCGTAGCGCCGGCCGGCACCAGGCCCGGAACATCATTCCAGGCTGAATACGCAACGGACGGGTTAGCGCTCGGCGTCATGACCACGGCATTTGTCGTCCAACCCGATGCGATGTTGCCAGGAACCTCGGTCACCATATCGCTGCGCAGCGTGAAATCGCCAGAAATATGCGATTGTTGACCGGCACCCGATCCGTAGTCATTGCTGACAATGATCGTGTCTTTGCCATTGACGATCGCATCCACTTGCATCCAATCCAGATCGACCGTGGCCGGCGCAGGATTGTTAATGTCTTGCAGCGCGTAGAAATACTCGGTGGCCAGCGGATAGCCGGGCGGGGGCGTGTACTCATTCACCTGAGGTGTCTCAGGCGGCCAGATACCCGGCTGTTGCGCGATGGGGTAACTGGAAATTGGCGCCGCGCGGGCCCACGGTCCCCGACAACACACGAGTAAAAAACAACCACCCGCCGCGAGCACAATGGCTCGGAAACGTGCATCCCGCACGAACGCTCCTCCGTGCAGCCGATGGCCCACATGCGACTGCCATTGCGATTATCGCGTCGACCTCCAACGGCGTCGACAAAAATGCGCGATTGCATTACGACTTTGCAAGCGCAGCATTGAACCGCGGCCTGGCGCGGGAGATCCTACGACGCGTGCCAGCGGCAATTGCGGGGATTTGCCACCGCTGATCAACTAATGAGCGTGAGAGGAAGACGCGTCGTTCCGCTGTTCTGCGGGGGGCGTTTTTTCAGCGACGGGCGTCTTCCAAGCGAAAGCCTGGATGACATAAAAGAAAACGGGAGTCAGGAACAGGCCGAAGACGGTCACGCCTAGCATGCCACTAAACACGGCCAGTCCTAACGCGCGCCGCATCTCGGCACCCGCGCCGAGTGCTAGCACCAACGGAACGACGCCGAGAATAAAGGCTAGCGAGGTCATCAGGATTGGCCGTAACCGCAAGCGGCTCGCTTCCAGAACCGCCTCGCCACGCGGCGCGCCTTGTTCCTGTTGCTGCTTGGCAAATTCGACAATCAAAATGGCGTTTTTGCTGGCCAGTCCGACCAACACGACGAAGCCGATCTGCGTGAAGATGTTTACTTCCAAGCCACCGAGACGCACTCCCACGATCGAGCATAGCAAACACATCGGTACGACCAGGATGACGGCCAGCGGCAAGGCCCAACTTTCGTACTGCGCGGCCAGCACGAGAAACACAAAAACGACCGCCAGCGCAAAGACAAAGATCGCCGCGGCGCCGATCTGCAACTGCAGCAGTGTCAGCTCGGTCCATTCCAAAGCCATCGAGCGGGGCAGCTCGCTGTCGGCAATCTCTTCCATCAGCGTGATTGCCTGACCCGAGCTGACGCCCGGCGCGGTATTGCCCGTGACGGCCGTGGCCGAGTACATGTTGTACCGCATCACCATCACCGGCCCGTTCGTATCGCGCACTTGCATCAGGGTGCCGAGTCTGATCATTTGACCTTGATTGTTGCGGACTTGCAGTTGGCGGATATCCGGAACGCGGTCGCGAAATTTTTGGTCGGCTTGAATATTGACCTGCCATGTGCGGCCGAATTCATTGAAGTTATTCACGTAGTACGAGCCTAGGTAAACCTGCAGCGTGCTGAACACATCGCTGACGAGTACTCCTAGCGCCATGCATTTCGTGCGATCGATGTCCAGCTGCAGCCAGGGCGTGTTGGCGCGCGAGCTATTGAACAGCCCTAGCAGGCCCGGCGTGGCATTGCCACGGGCGACGATCTGATCGCTGACGCGCTGCAGATCTCCCAAGCCGAGATTGCCACGGTCTTCGATGATGAACTTGAAGCCGCCGGTCGTGCCGAGGCCATCGATGGGCGCGGCACCAAATGCCGATACCACGGCCTCGCGGACTTCGTTTTCGCACCGATCCCGCAATGAGTCCGAGATGGCGTCGGCGGTCAACTCGCTCCCATGCCGTTCGGAGAATCCCTTCAACAACACGTACATCGAACCCAGGTTCGGCGCGTTGGCATTCAAGATCAACGACTTGCCCGCGATGCTTACCGTGTGGGCGACGCCTGGCGTTTCGCGAGCGATCCCTTCGATCTGGCTCATGACTTTTTGCGTCCGCTCGAGCGACGCCGAGTCAGGTAACCGGACATTCAGCAGCAGGTAGCCCTTGTCTTGCTGAGGAATAAAGCCCGTCGGCGCGACGACGAACTGCCAGTACGTCAACACCAGCAGGCCACCGTAGACCGCCAGCACGACGACGCTGATGCGCAACATGATCCGGACCAGGCGCGTGTAAACGGCTGTGCCCGCGCCGAAGGCCGCGTTGAACAGTCGAAAGAAACGCCCGAGCACCAGATTCAAGAGCCAATCGAGCGGATCGCGGCGCGCTCCGTGCGGTTTGAGCAGGATGGCGGCCAAGGCAGGACTGAGGGTCAATGAATTGAAGGCGGAGATGACGGTCGACACCGCGATGGTCACGGCAAATTGACGGAAAAACTCGCCGGTAATGCCACCCAGAAACGCGCACGGAATGAACACGGCGCACAGCACCAGCGCCACGGCCACCACCGGTGCGGTCACTTCGTCCATGGCCTTGCGGGCGGCTTCGCGCGGCGGAACCCCCTGCTCGAGCCAGCGTTCGACGTTTTCGACCACCACGATGGCATCGTCCACAACGATGCCGATGGCCAACACCAGCCCGAAGAGCGAGAGATTATTCAGCGAAAATCCCAGCACGGCCATCACGGCAAACGTACCCACGATAGCCACAGGCACGGCGATCAGCGGGATGAGCGTGGCGCGCCAATTTTGCAAGAAGGCCAGCACCACGATCGCGACCAGGATTACCGCGTCGCGCAAGGTATGGAATACCTCGTCGACGGACTCCCGAATAAAGGGGGTCGTATCGTAGACTATCTCGTAATCGAGCCCTTCGGGAAATCGGGTTTTCAGCTCGTTCATCTTGGCGTAGACGCCGGCGGCGGTGTCCAGCGCGTTCGATCCCGGGAGCTGATAGATCGACAATGCCACCGACGGTTTCCCGTCCAGTGTGCAGGTCTGATCATATTGCTGCGACCCGAGCCTAACGCGGGCCACGTCGCGCAGCCGGACAATGCCTGTCGAAGTGCTGGTGCTAGCGCCCAGCGGCGGGTTCATTTGTGTTGTTCCGCCAGTCTGGGACGCGCCGCCCGAGATGCCGGCCGATCCGGATTGGTCGGATGGTACGTTCGTCTGAAACGTCTTGAGGATGATGTCGGCAAACTGGTCCGGATCGGTGAGCCGGCCGAGCGTGTTGATCGTAAGTTGAAACTGCTGGCTCCTGGAAACCGGCGGCTGTCCGATCTGGCCGGCGGCGACCTGCACGTTCTGCTGGCTGATGGCAGTCACAACGTCGGTCGCGCTCAGGTTGAGCGCTGCCAGTTTGTCGGGATCGAGCCAGACTCGCAAACTGTAATCGCGCTGGCCTAGGTAGGTGATGCCCGCGATGCCCGGCAGCCGGCCTAACTCGTCTTTAATGTAGATCGTGGCATAGTTGCTGAGGAAAATGCTGTCGTAGGTGTTGTCCGGCGAAGTCAGGTTCACGATCATCATCGTGTTGGGGGACATCTTCTTGACGTTGATGCCCTCGTTCTGAACCAACGGCGGTATGACCGGCAACGCCAACGAGACGCGATTCTGAACCAATACTTGGGCCATGTCAGAGTCCATGCCCAGGCGAAAGGTCACCGTGAGGCTATAGACGCCGTCGTTGGTGGATTGCGAGGACATGTACATCATGCCCTCGACGCCGCTGACCTGTGCCTCGATCGGCGCGGCGACCGTATCGCGCACCGTCTGCGAGTTGGCGCCCGGATAGAGGGCCGTCACTAATACCGTCGGCGGCGTCACGTCCGGATACTGCGCCACCGGCAACGTGAACACGGCGACCCCGCCCGCCAGCACAAAGACGATCGACAGCACAGAGGCGAAAATCGGTCGGTCGATGAAAAAATGAGATATCACGCCAAACATCCTTGGAGTTGCCGCGCGGTGCGGCTGAACATGCCGTGGCGATAGCCAATGGCACTATCGAATCTTGTCATGCTGGCGGGGCAGCTTGCGGGCCGGGGATTGTTGTTCGTCACGGTTCTGTGCTCCGTGGCTCCGGCCTCTGTCGCTGGACAATCCGCTGTCGCAACGCCAAGGCCATGATGGTCATCAGAAATCCGATGCTACCGCCGACGACGGGGCCCCAGGGAAGAGCTACAAAGCCGGCCCACGCCAGGCTCCAACCGATAGCCGCGCCGGCCAAGCTACCAAGCAGAGAGGTAGCAATGCGGCGCGTCGACCCGCGCCGCGCGCCGCGCGCTTCGCCATAGCCCTGGATCACGTAGAAGAAGACCGGTGTGAGAAAGATGCCGAACAGTGTCACGCCGAGCATGCCGCTGAAGACAGCCGTTCCCAGCGAGCGGCGCATTTCGGCCCCTGCGCCCTCGGCCACGACTAGCGGTACTACGCCCAGAATAAATGCCAACGAGGTCATCAGGATCGGCCGCAGGCGCAGCCGGGAAGCTTCCTTGGTCACCTCGAAGCGCGGACGGCCTTCCTCGTGCAACTGGCGCGCGAACTCGACGATCAAAATGGCATTCTTGCACGCCAACCCAACGAGTACGACCAAGCCGATTTGTACGAAGATATTCACAGAGGTCTTGGTATAGAGAACACCCACCACCGAGCAGAGCAAGCAGAGCGGCACGACCAAAATCACGGCCAGCGGCAGAGACCAGCTTTCGTATAGCGCCGCGAGAGCCAGAAAGACACAGACCACGGCCAGCGCAAACACGTACATGGCGGTATTGCCCGCGCGAATCTGCATGAACATCAACTCGGTCCACTCGGCCTTCATCGACAGGGGCAGGTTTTCTGCCACAAGTCGATCGATGGTCGCGATCGCGTCACCCGTGCTGACATCGGGATGCGTGTTGCCGATGATCGGCGCGGCCGAATATAAGTTATAGCGCGTGGCGAAAATGGGGCCGCCAATTTCGCGCACATTCACAAGCGTTCCCAACAGGACCATTTGTCCTAGCCCGTTGCGCACTTGCAGCAGATTGATATCCGACGTGCGATCGCGAAAATCTCCTTCCGCCTGTAGCGTAACCTGCCAGTACCGCCCAAAGGCGTTGAAGCTATTGACATACAGCGAGCCCAGGTAAATCTGCAAAGTCTGATCCAACTCGTCGAGCGAAACACCCAGCGTCGCAACCTTGGCGCGATCGATATCCAGGTAGAGCTGTGGTGTGTTCGATCGGAACTGCGTTGAGACACCGGTCAGGCCGGGTTCGGCTTGCATCTTTTGAATTAGCTTTTCGGTTTGGCGTTGCAAGGTGGCCAAGCCCATGCCGGCGCTATCCTCGACCATCAGCTTGAATCCACCCGCTACGCTGAGGCCTGGGACAGGTGGTGCCCCGTAGACTGTCACCTGCGCGTCCTTGACTTCTTTCTTCCAGGCAGCGCGCAGCCGGGCCATGATCGCGATGTCGGTCATGGCCGGCCCCTTTCGCTCTTCGAAGGGGGCCAGCACCACGAACATAGAACCGAAGTTCGAACTATTGGCTTGTTGCAAAAATGACAAGCCGGCCACCGTTGTCGTATGGGCTACTCCGTCGGTCTGTAACGAAATCTTTTCAATCTGCGCGATGGCTTCTCGGGTACGCGTTAACGATGCCGAGTCCGGCAATTGGATATTGACGATCAACCGGCCCTGATCTTGTTGCGGAATGAATCCGGTGGGCGCCTGTACGAACACCCAATACGTCAGCACGACCAGCCCCACGTACGCCAACAGCACCAGGGCACTGATCCGCAACATAATGCCTACAACCCAAGCGTAGGCCGCGGTACTCGCGCCAAACACCGCGTTGAATGTTCGATAGAACAACGACAGTAGCAGAGAGGGGCGCAGGAGGAGCGCTACATGAAAGCGCCGCGGGCCACCGTCGGTGCTTGGCGCGGCGTGTTCCTTGCGATGAAGCAAGATCGCAGCCAGCGCCGGGCTAAGCGTGAGCGAATTGATCGCCGAGAAAACCGTCGACACCGCGATCGTTACAGCGAACTGCCGAAAGAACTGTCCGATGATGCCGCTGATAAAGGCACACGGCACAAACACTGCACACAATACCAATGCCACGGCAATCACGGGCCCTGTGACTTCTTCCATGGCCTTGCGGGTGGCGTCGCGCGGGCTCAAACCTTGCTCCAGCCAGCGTTCGACGTTCTCGACCACAACAATGGCGTCGTCGACCACGATGCCAATGGCTAACACCAGACCGAACAGCGAAATGTTGTTCAGGCTGAAGCCCAGGACCAACATCACGGCAAACGTGCCCACAATGGCCACCGGCACGGCGATCAATGGAATGATCATCGCCCGCCAGTTCTGCAAAAACACCATCACGACGACGCCGACGAGCACGACGGCTTCGAAGAGAGTTTGCACCACATCCGCCACCGACTCGCGGATAAACGGAGTGATGTCGTAGGCGATCGCGAAATCGACGCCTTCGGGAAAGCGCGTCCGCAGTTGATCCATCTTGCTGCGCACGCGATCGGCCACGTCGAGCGCATTGGTGCCCGGCAGCATGCGGATTCCCAGCCCCACCGAGGGCTGACCATCGAAGGTACACGCCTGATTGTAGTTTTGCGCTCCCAGTTCGACGCGGGCGACGTCGCGCAGGCGGACAATCGTGGCCGATGGATTAAGCGGCCCGTGCCCCATGGTCGCGCCGCTGATCGTGCCGTTGCCTCCGGCTGCCGACATACTGCCTGCCGACAGACCGGTCATGGCGCTAGAGGTTGCACCGCTGGCCATGGTCCCGGGGCCGGACGTCGTGTTAGTAGTGGTTCCGCCCGAGGCGGCGCCGCCGGTTGTTCCGCCGCCATTGCTGGCCCCGCCGCCGGCCGTCGTTCCCCCGCCGCCAGCCATCGCGCCGCCCCCGGTCGCACCGCCACCTGTAACGCCACTGATCGATTGCACGCCGACCGATGACGAGTTAGTCGAGGAGGTTGTGCCCACGCCCGATGTGCTTGTGGCGGTCGAGAGCGGCGCCGTCGAAACTCCGCCACCGATGTTGCTGGCCACGACTCGCGCGCTCACCACGCCTCCCATCGTCGCGAAGTTCTGAATCGGGCTAATCGAGCCGGGCAAAGCCAGTCCGACGGCACGTTTTGACGGCGACGCGGCCAATGCCGGTCCAGTGGGACGATTCTGGCCCACCTTGACGATGATGTCGGCGAATTGCTCCGGCAAGGAAAGTCGGCCGAGCGTTGTGATAGGCATCTGCGACGTCTGACCGCCATTCACCGGCGGTTGTCCGATCTGTCCGGCAGCCGCCTCGATATTCTGACTGCGGATTGCCTTGGCCACGTCGCTGGCCGTCATGTTGCGCGATGCCAGCTTTTGCGGATCGAGCCAGGCGCGAATGCTGTAGTCCCGTTGCCCCATGAACGTAATGTCGGAAACACCCGCCACGCGAAATAACTCGTCTTTGACGTAAATCATGGCGAAGTTGCTGAGATAGACGTCGTCGTAGCGATGGTCCGGCGACGTGAAGTTGATAATCATCAGCAGGTCTGGCGTCTTTTTCTTGATCGTTATGCCCTGCTGCTGCACCTGATTAGGCAATTGCGGCATGGCCAGCGCCACGCGGTTTTGCACCATCACCAAGGCGGTATTTAAGTCGATTCCCAGATCGAATGTGACTGTAAGCGTGTACGAGCCGTCGTTGCCCATCTGGGACGACATGTACAGCATGCCCTGGACGCCATTGACCTGCTGCTCAATAGGGGCGGCAACAGTAGCCGCGACGACTTGAGCGCTCGCGCCGGGATAATTGATCGAGACCTGTACCGAGGGAGGAGTGATCTGTGGATATTGCGCAATGGGCAGGTTCACGGCGGCGATCCCGCCGGCCAGCGTAATGACAATCGACAACACTGCCGCAAAGATCGGTCGATCGATGAAGAAGTGTGAAATCATGCGCTGCGATCAGTCAACGGAAATGTGTTCGATGCGGCGACCACGCCGGCGACCCGACGCCTGTGTCACAACAATCACCGCGGCGTGGGTATGGCAAACTCGAGCGGTCGCTGGGCTTGATTCTTGTCCAGGGGAAACGGTCCTCTCAGATTACTCGGCGCTCTTGGATTCGGCAGGCGTCTCCTGTGTACCCAGCGAAGGCATCGGCATTTTCTCTGGCTGGACCTGCATGCGCGGACGGACTTGCTGCAAGGCGCCAACCACAACCCACTCGTCCCCCTTAAGACCCTCCTGAACGACTCGTAAACCGTCGCTCTCCAGCGGACCCGTCGTGACACGGCGATATTGCACCGTGTTATCTGCATCGATGACATAGACGTACTTAAGTCCCTGATCGGCCACGATCGCTGCGTCGACGACTAGCACTGCCGGGTGAGGCTCTCCGATCGGCAAACGCATCCGCAGGAACATGCCGGGAGAGAGCAATCGAAATCCTGTGGCTGGCTTGGGATTGGGAAAGACGCCACGCCACGAGATGCTGCCGGTGGTCGGATTAACCTGATTGTTGACGAAGTTAATATTCCCTTGGTGCGGGAATCCTTCTTCCCCCGGCAGCCCCATGAGAACCGGCACCTGTCCGCGCTGGGGCACGGGGATGCGGCCTTCGCTGACGGCCCGCCTGATACGCAGCAACGTGGTTTCATCCACGTCGAAATAGGCATACATGGGGTCGGTTGAAACGACGGTTGTTAGCAGCGTCTGATCTTGCACGACCAGGTTGCCGCGGGTGAGGAAGTAGCGGCTGATCTGACCGTTGATCGGGGACGTGACCTTGGTGAAATCCAGATTCAGCTTGTAGACCTCCAAGCTAGCCTGGTAGGCGGCGACCTGTGCTTCGGCCTCGCCGACCGCCGCCTTGTCCTGGTCCAGTTGCTGCAAGCTAACGGCGCCAGGCGTTTTCGCGATGTTGATGTCGCGGGCATAAGTAGTACGAGAGAGCGCAAGCTGCGCTTCGTAGAGTTTGAGCAGTCCTTCGGCCTGATCGAGCTGCGCCTTATAAGGACGAGGGTCAACGACAAATAGCAGGTCCCCCTCTTTGACCTCGGCCCCTTCGCTGAAGGGCATTTGTACGAGGTAGCCCGTCACTCGCGGACGGATATCGACGGATTCCACGGCGTCGGTGCGGCCGGTGAAGTCGACGTAGTCGGTGACTTCCCGCTTCACCGGTTGGCTGCACGGGACGACTGGTGCCTGCGGCGGTGCGACCTTAGAGGTCCGGCTACCGCAACCCGCGGCCATGCCGATCAGCAGCAGAAATAAGACCGGCATCCGACAGAGAATTCCTCGGTTCACAATGTGAGTTCCAGAGAATCGAAGTGATGACTTTCGTGTCGCAGACGAGTGATGGTGGGCGTGATTCTGGTTGGTCCGCGCGTCTCTACCGACGCGGCGCGACACGATCCGCCGAGCTCGGTGAACGACGCGGCCCAGCGCTGTTGTACTCGTGACGATCACGCCCAATCAAGCGGGGGAATCGTCGCCGCGACGCGTTCGATCACTCAATTTGGTGGGTTCTGGCCAGCAACATCGGTCGCGCCAGGCCGAAGTTCCTTGCGTTGCGCGGCGACATCTGTGACGAACCTTACATTTTCGTTCGCTGGATCTTGGGCGTTCAGAATCATGGAATCGGCGTGGTCTCTCGGGATCGAATGAAAAAACTCGCGGGCCGAGCGAAAGCGTCTACCGACGGTTGTCGCTGACTATCCGGTCAAAGAATTCCGCGATCCGTGTGACCGAGCGTCGCAAAAAATGGTGCTTCAGTTCGGTCCGGCGATTGAACGCTATCGATGCTTGCTCACAGGTCCGCACCGCAGGCCAGTGATCCGGGCGACCGATAGCCGCCTGGCACCCAACCGCGCAATCTCGGTGGCCTAGGAAAACGTTCGTAAATAATTTGGTCGGGGAAGCAGTAGCGATTGTGCCGATATTACCGCCGGGGAGTCTTGTTGGCCGTTCGCGGGCGTGGGGCCGTGCGAACCTTGGATCACAACCACGTGAGCACGTACACCCCGGCATTCCGAGCCTTGCGCCCCGCCGTGGACGTGGGGAAAGAACGTCGGCAATTCCGTCGGCCGTGGTGGGTCCTATCGTTACTGCTCCCGTTGTTGGCTGCCGCGGGTTGCACTCCCTGGCGCGACTATATCCGCAACGGCCTAAAGGTCGGCCCGAACTATCGGCGACCGCCAGCTCCGGTAGCATCACAATGGATCGATGCGGCCGACCCACGCGTTCGGTCGCAGGAAGTGAGCCTGCGAAACTGGTGGACGGTCTTTAACGATCCTGTGCTCAATTCGCTGATCGACACGGCCTACCGGCAGAACCTGACTTTGCGCGACGCCGGCTTCCGCGTGCTTCAAGCCCGCGCCCAATTAGGAATTGCCGTCGGGTTGTTTTTCCCACAAACGCAGACCATGAATGGCGACTTCCTTCGCGAAGCCGCGACTAGGAACACCGCCAACCGTAGCTTCATTGCCAAGCGGTACTACGATCAATGGGACTACGGTTTCAACCTGGCCTGGGAGATTGACTTTTGGGGCCGCTTCCGTCGCATGATCGAAGCAGCCGACGCGCGCTTGAACGTCTCTGTCGAAGGATACGATGGCGTGCTGGTAACGCTGCTCGGCGATGTTGCCGCCGCTTACGTGCAAATCCGCACGCTCGAACGCGAGATTGAGCTGACGCAGAAAAACGTGCAGCTGCAATACCAGACCCTGGTGCTGGCCGATGCGCGATTCCAAGGGGGCACGGCCACGCGTCTCGATGTGGAACAGGCCAAGACTGTCATGAAGGCTACCGAGGCCCAGATCCCGGGCCTGAAGATCAGTCTGCGACAGGCCAACAACCGACTCTGCATTCTGATGGGAATGCCGCCCGAGGACTTGCAGAAGCGGATCGGCCCGGGGCAAATCCCCACGGCGCCTCGCGACGTGGTCGTCGGCATTCCCGCCGACCTGCTGCGTCGCCGGCCCGACGTGCGTGCCGCCGAGCGCGCGGCCGCTGCCCAATCCGCGCAGATCGGCATCGCCGAGGCGGAGTTCTATCCGCATATTTCGCTCGTAGGCACGCTCGACTACTCCAGTCAAAGCTTTCATAACCTGATCGACCCCGGATCGTTCTCGGGCATCGTCGGCCCCTCTTATTCGTGGAACATTCTTAACTACGGTCGCATCCTTAATAACGTCCGGGCACAGAATGCGCTGTTTCAGCAGCTGGTCGTCGACTATCAGATGGCAGTCTTGAACGCGGCCGAAGAGGCCGAAGACGGACTGGTCACGTTCCTCGAGTCGCAGGAACAGACAAAATCGCAGTCTGAAGCCGTAGAAGCGGCTCAAAACGCGGTAGATATTTCACTGGCGCAATACCAGGGGGGCCAAGTCGACTTCAATCGTGTGGCTGTGCTCGAGTTGCAATTGGTCCAGCAGCAAAACTTGTTGGCGCAAGCGCGCGGTCAGATCGCGACCGGATTGATCAACGTCTATCGCGCCTTGGGAGGGGGTTGGGAGCTGCGCCTCGACAACCCACAAGCATTACCCGAGGTGGCACTCGCAGCGCCGAACAGCACTCCTGAAACGACAGACAAATCGCAGGAAGCGATTCCGACGCCGACGGGTCAGTCCTCGACACAATTACCAGTGCCACCACCTGTGCTGCCCAACGCACAGCCGCCAAACGCACCGTCGAATACGCCGTCCAATGCCCCCCCGAGCATCCCGCCGACGGTGCCGCCAATCACAGCGCCAAGCCCACTGCCGAATTCGCTACCGAGCGCACCGCCCGCGGCGATTCCAGCTCCCTAGCGCTCTGGTATGATTGCGACGCGGCCACGGACGACGCACAGCTCAGGCGCGCGAGCGGGCACTTTGCTGCCGGGCAAGTTGCACGGTGATTTCCGCGGCGATGTCGGCGAGCGGCAGACATTGGCGGACCGCCTTGAGATCGACCGCTGCTTTGGGCATGCCGTAGACGACGCTCGTCGCCTGATCTTGCGCGACCGTGTACCAACTGGCTTGTTGCAACAGCTGCATCCCCCGCGCCCCGTCTGATCCCATGCCGGTGAGCAGCACAGCGACACCACTGCCAGGCCAGTAACGTGCCAGGCTGGAGAATAACGCATCGATCGACGGCCGATATGGGTAATTGGCCGGCTCCGACGTATAGCTCAGACGCTGATCGCGCTGCAGCACTAGATTGTCGTCCGTACCAGCCAGCAGCACGATCCCGGGCGTAGGCTCGTCGCGTTGCCGAGCGAGCCGAACCGGAAGCCGCGATCGGCTCGCCAACCAGCTTGCCAGACCCGGGGCAAACTCGGCGGCAATATGTTGAACGACCAGCACGGCCGCCGGACAGTCTGGCGGCAACGCGGACAAGATCTGTGCGACCGCCTCGGGACCACCCGTCGACGCGCCCAACGCGACTATCGAGGGCCGCGGTTGCGACGGAACGTTTTCCGAAGTGGCAGAGTGGGCACTGAATAATTTGCTGGGCTCCGCGCGCAGAGTGGAAAACTGCTGCGTGCGCGCTAGCTTGGCGATTCGCGCCAAGATCGCCTCGCCGTCTCGGACCTTGCCGTCCGGACCGAACGTCGGTGTGTTCACGGCGTCCAGCCCTCCCTCGCCCATCGCGGCATAAACCTGGTTGAGGTTGCCCGTCACGCTCGAGGTAACAAGCAAGATCGGGCAAGGCGTGGCGGCCATGATTTGCCGCGTGGCTTCGACGCCGTCCATCACCGGCATGACCAGGTCCATCAGAATAATGTCGGGGCGATCCTGGGCTGCGCGGCGCACGGCTTCGGCGCCGTTTTCGGCCAGCCAGGCGATGGTATGCTCGGGCGCAGAGAGCACGATGCGACGCAATACTTCGCGTGCCAGGGCCAGGTCGTTGACAATTGCGATACGCATTCCTAACGGAGTCCTACGTAGTTCCTGCGGCCAAGTGCGAACCTCACTAGGCCTCGCCGACGCAATCTCTGACTGCCTGCAGGAAAGTATCGTCGTGAAAGCTGCTCTTCGTCAAATAGTAGTTGGCCCCGACTTCCAGTCCCCGCAGGCGGTCCTCTGCGCGCTCTTTGTACGACACGATGATGACGGGCAGGTTGCGCAAGGAGACTTCGTTGCGAATCATGCGCACCAGTTCCAAACCATTCATCCGCGGCATATCGACATCCGAGATCACCAGGTCGAAGACTTCAGAGCGAACGATGTTCCACCCCTCCTGACCATCGACGGCGACCGTGACATCGTAACCTTGGTTGCGCAGGATCTGTCTTTCTACTTCCCGCACGGTAATTGAGTCGTCGACGACCAATACGCGCTTGCTTGGACCACGCGTCGCGCTTTCGCGCTCGTAACGCCGCAGCGCGCCGCGCTGGATGTAATGATCCATAGAACGGATCAAGTCTTCGACATCCGCAATCAACACCGGGGAACCATCGTCGAGCACGGCCGCGGCGCTGATGTTAGGCACCTTGCCCAGCCGCGCGTCGAGCGGACGAACCACCAGGTCTTGCTCGCCACGAAACGCATCGATAATCAATCCGTATTGTCCGACGGAATCGCTGACAAGTACGACGGTCAGGTCTGGTGTCTGGGGGACAGTAGTGTTCATGCCCAGAATCTGGGCCGCCAGGACGACGCCGATATTCTCTCCGTCTACGACCAGGAACTGCCGGTTTTCCAGTGAACGTAACGATGAGGCAGGAACCCGGATCAACCGATCGATGCGATGGTGCGGAAAAGCGTATGGCTCGCCATCGACTTCGACCACCACGGCCCGCAAGACCGATAGAGTAATTGGCAATTGCAGATGAAACGAGGTTCCTTTTCCCAAACGCGAATCAACGCGCACAGAACCACCGATGCGGCGCACGGCTTGCTGAACCACATCGAGCCCCACGCCGCGGCCGGAATACTCCGTAAGTTTCTCCGCCGTCGAAAAGCCAGGCAGGAAGAGGAACTCGAGCACTTCCGCGGTCGACATCGACTTGGACATTTCTGCCGTTGTCAGGCCCCGCTCGATGGTTTTGCGGCGAATGAGGTCGGGGTCGAGCCCGCGCCCATCGTCAGAGACCGCGACCGCGAGCATGCCCGCCCGATGATGAACCTCGAGCTTAATCACGCCACAATCGGACTTGCCGGCTGCTGTGCGCTCCTCGGGCATTTCCATGCCATGGTCGATGGCGTTGCGCAACAGGTGCGTCAACGGCGCTTCCAGCTTCTCCAGCACGTCGCGATCGACTTCGGTCTCAAGACCGTCGATCTCGAGCCGGACCTGTTTCTCAAGCTGCCGGGCCATATCGCGCACCAGACGGGGAAAGCCGTGCGCACCATCCGCAAATGGCCGCATGCGGCTGACGATTACCTCGCGGTAAAGCCGGCTATTGAGATCTTCGGCCTGCGCCGCATGATCATCAAACTCTATCATTCGTTCGGCCAGAACCTGGCGGCAGTGCGCCGTGCGACGGCGCACTTCGTCGACCAGCACGACTACTTCCTCGGCCGCGCCCTGCGTGGGAAGAGTCTGTGACAGGCTGTCCAACAGTCCGGCTAGATGGTCCTGATGTTTTTTCAGCTTCAGCAGGGACGTGGAAAAAGGCTGTAGCCACCGCGCCTGCACTAGCGACTCGCCGGCCAACCCCATTAGGCGATTCAGACTTTGCGCCGAAACGCGCACCACCGCTGCCGCCGGTTCCGCAGCGATGGGCGCGGCAGCTGCCGCCTGCGGCACGATCAGCGACTCATCGCTCGAACCCGCCACCGCCTGAGCAATAGATGCCTCGGCGTGCATGCGAGCGTCTGCCTCTGTCGACGGCACTTTCTCCTCGCCGGCGATGGCCTGGGTAGTTGCAGCAGTGGAAGCGGCAGGCAAGGTGATGGCGGGCGCCGAGTCGATCGGCGCGACGGACAACAACCGACACACTTCCGCCACATCCGACGCGCGACGAGCAATCCACTCCGGCACAGTCTCCGGACGAATTGCAATCAGTTCTACCAGCATTTCGACGGCGCTGTGCAATGGGTGCCAGGCGCGCACGTCGACGGATTTCGTAGTCGTAAATGCGACGGTGAAGGTCGCCTCCAGCGCTTCGGCCAATTGCGCCGCAGGTCCGATGCCGACGATTTTCGCCGCGCCACGGATGGCACGCGCCGCACTCGCGAGCGACTCCAGCGGAGCTGTGTCCTGGGAATTCTCGGCTAACCCTCGCAGGCCAATTTGGATCGAGAGACAATTGCCGCGGACTTCTTCGCGAAATAGATCCAACAGTGGGGAATCGTCCGCGGGGACGATCGGCCCGGTCGGTATGTCGATCATTTGCCACGATGGTACGTGACCAGCGGCGGCCAACGATTGGGGCGGCCGCTGAGCCGCGCCAGCGCCGCGGCTTTCGTTCGGATCGACTGCGTCGTTCGGCTGTATGCTGTCAGACATCGCCTTCGTGGCGGGCGCAGATGACGCGACGGCCATCGGCCGCCCCTCGGCCACGGCCGTCAATCGATGGCGCAGATCGGCGATTTCAGCCGTGTGCTTGGTCGTCCAGGCCGACGCCGAAGGATCTGAGACTGCGGCTAATTCCGCCAGCATATCCGTGCCGCGCAACAGTTCGTCAATGTCGGTGGGAGATATGCGAATCCGTCCCTCTTGAGCGGCGACGAACACGTCTTCCATGACGTGCGCTAACTGAACGGCCAGATCGATACCGATGATGCGAGCGGCTCCCTTGATCGAATGCGCCCCGCGCATCAACGGCTCGATGCGTTGAGGATTCGCCGCGTCGACTTCCAACGCTAGCAAACCCTGGCTGAGGACCGCTGTATGGGCGCGGACCTCCTCCTGAAACAGATCGATCAATGAGAATTCGCCGCCGCCCGTCATGACATAAGCCTCGTTCTCAGGGCTTGCAGCAAGCGTGCGTCGTCCAGATAGCCGATCGTCCGCTGTTTCCATTCAAACATGCCGCGCGACAATCGACCGCTGGAGCGTGCCACGGTCGCGGGAGCGGGGGTCAGTTGATTAGCAGGAAATCGATAAACCTGGTCAACTTCGTCCACGGGAAGCACCCACCGCTGTGCCTCCAGATCAATTACCAATAGCCATGCCGTATTGCTCTGCGGGGCCGATGACTGCGAACCTTCTGCGCGTTGCTTACCGTCCGTGGATCGCGAGGGTGCGCCAGGCGAAGAGATTCCCAAAAGTTGATCGAAGCGCACACAGAGCTGCAGCTCGCCGCGAATGTTCACGAGCCCGGCCAGCAACCCGCCACGATGCGGCACGCGGTGTACAGGGCGTAGCGGGTGGACTTCGACCAAAATTTGTACGGGGAGTGCCAGCCATTCTTCGCCCATGCGAAAGACCAGCGCGCTGTACGACTCACCAGCTGCCGACTCGGGAGCAGCCGCGAGCCGCTCCCTGGCCTCGTCGAGATAGCTGGCGGGCGGCGGGCTGTCCAGCAATCGCTGGCCAGCCGCGGCAAATACGGGGCAATTATGGCAATGTACGTATTGAGTAAGTTCTGGACAGCTGCGATCGCCGGCCACACCGATACGATTCCAGCAATCGGCGAGTACGTTCAGGACCGGTGACAGGGTACTCACGCTTCACCTCCGCCACCCGCGCGCTGCAATCGATCGCGCAAGAGAGCCGCTTGCGCATGGGCCCCCTCTTGCTCGAATTGCAACATCAGGTGCCAGATCGCCTCGACGTGGTCCGGCTGCAAATATAACGCCTTCTCAAAGCAGCGCTTCGATTCGGCGTCGTCTTGTCGGGCCTTGTGTATCAGTCCCAACATGGCATAGAGCTCGGCCGTCGGTCCGTTTGTGGACAATTGCGTTTGGCATTCGGCCCAAGCCGCATCGAGTCGGCCTGCGTCAGCATGGCTCTTGGCCACGGATAACGGGTCAGATGCCGGCAGCGCGGCAGCGCCGGACGGTTGCGCCCGAGTCGACTTTACCTGCGACCGCGGCGCGGATTTGGTTTTTATCGATCCATCGAGAACGGCTATTTCCGTTGCTACGTGGGGCAATGGTCGTGCCGGAGGCTCGTGGCGTGCGGCGGACGTTGCGCGACAAAACAAAAAGAAGCCATCTGGGCCCGTGTGGATAAAGCGGTGATCGATGGAATTCAACGGCTCGGCATGACCCATGCAGACGAGGCCCTGCGGAGCCAGCAGCCGGTCCACTACCTCGGCGACTTTTTGGCGCGCCGTGTTGTGCAAATAGATCAACAGGTTACGGCAGAAAATCAGGTCGTACGGCAATTGCTCGCGCAGGAAGTCGGCGTCGACTAAGTTACCCTGCTGGAATTGAACCGAGGCGATGAGCGATTCCTCGAGCTGCCATTGATTGCCATTGGCTTCGAAGTGTCGGCTGCGCAGTTCCCCGTCCGTCTGCCGGAACGAAAACGCGCCGTATCTTCCCTGCCGTGCTTTTTCCAGATGAGCACTGTTGATGTCAACGGCATCCAGGTGCCATGCACGGCGTGGGACGTGCAACTCGGCTAGCGCAATCGCCAGGGAGTAGGGCTCTTCCCCAGTGCTGCACGGCACGCTCAAAATGCGAAACGGCTTTCCAGCGGGCCGGATCATAGCCGAATCTTGAATTTGCTTGGCCAGATAACTAAATAATTCCCCGCCGCGAAAGAACCAGGTTTCGCGAACCACCAGTTCGTCGACCAATGCCTCGATTTCCGCGGGAACGTGTTTCAGATGTTGCGCGTAAGCCGTCAGATTAGCGATACCGAGCGCGCGTTGCCGTGTTGCGACCACCACGGGAATAACCGTGGGTCCCAAGGATGCTGGATCGAGTCCGATCCGTTCGCGCAGCTGATCGATGACGCTTGCCAGGCTCATGAGCAACACGCTCCCGCCAGGCGCTGCCGCACGGCATCGGGTATCAGGCGATCCAAGTCGAGCACGCGCACGATCTCTCCTCGGTCGATAATCGCTGGTCCCAAATCCGGCTCTGCTGGACGCGACCTGCCGAGTGGCGCGTGCGGCGGCGCCTGAATCTCGCATATCTCGGAAACGTGCGAGGCCAACAGCCCTAGCCAGCTCGACGGCAAATCGGAATGTTGCCAGGGTACCACGATGATCCGGCTACTGAGCTGTGTCGGACAATCCCCTGCTCCTGTCAAACGGTGCATGTCAATTACCGGGACAACGCTCTGGCGATAGACGAAAGTGCCGGCCAACCAGAGCGGGCTGTCGGCAGACCTTTGCAACGGGACGCGCGGCACCACCTCACCGATGCGACGAACGTCGAGTGCTACCCGCTCTTGGCTGATTTGAAATGTGAGCGCGAGCATCGTGGGTTTGCGATCAGGTTTTGAACTGCGCGATTTCCTCGTTGAGCGACTTCACCGACTCACGCAGGTGCGCCGTGGCCTTGTTGAATTCGTCGAGCGAGGCCACGGTTTGTTTTGTACCGCTAGAAACGGTCAGCATGGCTTCGTTGATTTGCTCCGCACCGATCGACTGATTGTGCATCCCTTCGTTGACCAGTCGGAACCGGTCGCTGACGGTGCGCACCTCCTCGGTGATCTGGCCGATCTGACTGTTGATTTCACCTACGCGTCCTACGCCTAGCCGCACTTCCTCGCTGAACTTATCCATCTGCATCACGCCGGCCGATACCGCGTCGTGCATGTGTCGGACCATATTCTCGATATCCAGGGTCGCCACGGCTGTCTGATCGGCGAGTCGCCGAATCTCGCGAGCCACAACCAGGAACCCGCGTCCGTATTCACCGGCTTTCTCGGCTTCGATGGCGGCATTGATCGAGAGCAGGTTCGTCTGATCGGCAACCTTGGTGATTGTTGTGACCACGACATTGATATTGTCCGCTTTTTCTCGGATCAGGGCCAGCTTCGTCGAGATCGAGGCGGTGGATTCGACCAACTGCTGCATGGTCGACTCCATATCAATCAGCCGGGAGCGGCCGGCGGCGGCCAATGTGGCGGCTTGGTTGGCACGCTCGTTCACTTCGCTCATCGTGCCGGACAGTTCCTTGCCCGTCGCGGAAATCTCGCGTACGGCGGCGGCAATCTCGGTGGTCGAACTACTCAGATCTTGAACGGTGTTTTCTTGCTGCTTCGAAGTCGCGGCAATCTGCGACGCCGTCGAAAGCAAATGCAGGCTGGACTCGCGGACCTTGGCCACCACGGCGTGAATCTTGGCAATCATGGCGTTGATGCCCAGGCCTAGCTCGCCAATTTCGTCCTTTGATTCGATCGTTATGCGGGCGGTCAGATCGCTTGCGCCACTGGCCATTTCGTTGATGCGGGAAACGAGCGCCCCTGTCGACCGCACGATGCCGTATGCCAGATACAGCCCCAGCAAGATCACCAACAAGATCGTTCCCACGCTCAGAATCACCATCATCGTGACCCAGAAGCGCACTTGATGCTCGGCTTCCTCTTGTTCGGCGGCGGTCCTCTCGTGACCTAGTTTGACGGCACGGTCGATGGCCTTTCGGTGATCCGTGTAGGCCGGTTCTATGGTCGTGTCGAACGCCTGTTTAAGTTCCTCGTGGTCACGTATCCCTATGAGCGGCAGAAACTGATCATTCGCAATGTGGAAGAATTTATCGACGGAGGGATTCACCTCGTTGCGCAGGGCCTGTTTCACGGGTCCCTCGAACAGCGCATCCATCCAGTAACTTTGCCGCTCGTGGCACCGCTCTTCGCGCCGATAAAACTCGGCCATTAGTTCCTTCTGCTCGGCCGAGTCGTCCGTCCCCATAATTTCGATCAAGGTCAGGTAAGGCTCGACAACGAACAATGTACACGGCTCGAACTCGGCCATCGCCGACTTGCGAAGCATGATCTTCTGGTAGAGCGGTCCGTTGATGCCAAATCGCATCAACAGGAAAAGTGCCAATGTCAATACCGCCGCCAGACCGATGGCGCTCAGCAGGACAATGCCGTAGAGCTTGGCCTTGATGGTCGCTTCGCGGAAAAGGGACATTCTTCGATCTCGAGGGATAAGGGCGCTTTCGCGGGAAGCAAACAACGAAACGGGTACCGCTCCGAACGCGGGCCAAAGCACCCTCAAGTGTAGGTAGCCGTATCCGGCAGGTCGGCACAATTCACGGAATGCCGTGGAATTTTGGAGAGGGACAGGGCTCGCCCTTCTCAGCACAAGCCACCCAGGCCGCACGTCCCTACTTTCCGGATTGCGGTTCAGAATTGGATTTCGAGAACAGAGAAATCGTCTTCCAAAATCGTGGTGCCACCGAGTTCTTGGACGTGGGCCAATAGTCGGTCGCCGACCGCTTCTCCCTCGGCCCGCAACCCGCTGATAAAGTTCGCGAAATCCGCGTGTTGCCACATATTGCCGTCAGGCTTTTGGATCTCGTACACGCCGTCGCTATAGACGAGCAAACGGGCGAACGTATCCAGCGCGACCGTTGTGGTGGAGTAGGGCATGCCGTCGATCATGCCGATCGCCAGACCGTCGGATTCGAGCTTCTCGAGCTGCGCCTCGGCTGCCGAGGGCCCGTTATATAAAAGTGCCGGAGGATGCCCTGCGTTGCTGAAGGCCAACGAACGTGTCGGCGGCTCATAGACCCCGTACCACATGGTGAAGTATTTGCCATTTTGCTTTTCCATCTGGAATACATCGTTCAAGCGCGACAGGACCTCGCCTGGGTTGCAAAAATCGGTATCCGGCAGCGATCGCGCCGAGAGTAGATTCGTGGCCGACACGGCCAACAACGACGAGCCGACACCGTGGCCGCTGACATCGAGCAGATAAATGGCCAGATGCTCTGGGTCTAGCCAATGGTAACCGAACATATCTCCGCCCAGCGCCGTCGAAGGAACAAAGCGCCAGTCCACCTGCACGCCGCAAGTTGTCGTCTTCTCCGGAAGCAGCGACTGCACGTAACGGGCAGCTTGCGCCACTTCTTCGGCAAGCTGCCGTTGGTTTTCCTCCAATTGGCGAAACGCCTCGTCGCGCTCCAGCCGGCTGATGTAGGCCTGCGAGTGATAGCGGATCCGCGCGAGAATCTCGATTCGATCCGGCAGCTTGACCAGATAGTCGTTGGCACCCAATGCGAAAGCCTGGGCCTTGATGGTCGGCTCCTCTTTACTCGACAACACAATCATCGGGGTTTCGCGCGTGGCTTTATTGGCGCGAAAGAACTTCACGAGCTGCAAGCCGTCGATATCTGGCATGACCAGATCCTGCAGGATCACAGTCGGTTGGACGGCGTTAGCCGTGTCGATCGCCTTGGAAGGATCCTGACAGTAGTGGAATACAATGTCGGACTCTGGCGCGAGCATGTGCCGCACCGACTCCCCGACAATCGCCTGGTCATCGATCAGCAATACCGTAATCGGCCGCGTTGCCAGCACGACGCCAGGAGGATGGGTTGGAACGGCGGTGAAATGTGCCTGCGGATTCCTTTCCGAGGCGGTAGCAGTTTCGGTCATCAACGCTCCTTGGAGGTCGCCATGCTTTGCGAGGGAACTTTCTAACCCTAGCCCCCTGGCGGCCGTTTTGTGCGAATCAACACATTTGCTCGCCATTCTGGCCCGCACCCCGCAGGGAAGCAACCTCGCCAGGGCTCTGGTGAGGCCCGTCAGATCACAACGCCACTGCCGGCGGCTCCCCAGTTCATTGCCGGTATGGTTCTCATTAAGATAGGTGAATCGCCCGGGGCACGGCCCCATGGCGCGGCCATGTATTTACAAGATCCCTGCGACTGTCGGATATGAATGTGACAAAAGCGAGGCAATCTGCCGTCGAAGTCGTGGCCGCGGCGCTGACCGTTTATGCCGAACGACGCGTTTTCCAGGGATTCAGCCGAGGGGCGGTGGCCGGCAGCAAGGCGATTTTCCGGATTGCCTGGCATCGTGGACGCGTCTTCGAGTTGGCCTTCGATACCTCGAAAGGCACGCTACGCCTGCCCCAAGTATTGACCGGCGTTCCCGCAGACTCGACGATGTACCAGGATTTGAAGGCGTTTATCAAAGCACGGCAGTCCGCCGACTTACCAGGTCACCGTCGCATCGACATCCGGCGGGCGCAAGTTCGCACCTACAACCGTGACGGCAATATTTCGCTGGTGCTGACAGTCATAGATGGCGACGTCGCCTATGGCGTGCAGAAGTTGATTCATCTCGTACACGAAATCTATATGACGTTCCTGGCCGACGGCAACTACTTCGAATACCTGGTCGAAACGTTTGACCTCGACCCCGACCGCATGTGACGGCGCGACCGGATTTATCGCGCGACAAATGCGGCCTGAAATAAGGCTTGGCACGTGACACGATCAAAAGGGGAAAATCTGATGTGGGAGCGAGCGATGCCGCGGATCCTGCTGTGCCTGTTGGCGACATCGGGCGCGCTGGTGGCCGCGACAACCGCCCAGTCTGAGGACAAGCCGGCCCAGAAGAAAGAAGACGGGCGCCTGACAATGGAAGCGGCGCGCAAGCTCAAGTCGCCGGTCCCTTTTAGCAAAGCATCGATCGCGCGCGGCAAGACGCTGTACACACGCGATTGTACGGAATGCCACGGCGCCGACGGCAAGTCGCTGGTGGACGTCGTGGCGAACGCCACGGATCTGACTGAGCCCAAGCTGTGGAAAAGCGGCACGACCGAGGGAGAAGTTTTCCGTAGCATTCGCGATGGCGCGGGCGAAGCCATGCCTCCGTTTAGTCAAAAGGTGGAAAAGGAAGAGGACCTTTGGCACATGGTGAATTTTCTGCGCAGCCTGTGGCCCGATGCCGAGCGACCGAAGCTACAGGAAGCCAAGTCCAATTAACCGCTCCCTGCGGGGAGCCAAGGCGGAACCCAACCATGAAGAACCGTAAAGCCGAGCAGGCCGAGCAACACGCTGTCGATCCCTCCCGCAGATCCTTTCTGCTTTCCTCGGCCGCCGGGGCCGGTGCCATCGTCGCCGGTATTGTGACCGAGACCAAGGCCGGAGTGCCCGCAGCCAGTATCCCTTCGATCACAATTCCCAAAGAAATAACGGAATCCGTGAAGGAACCGGCCAAGCCGGGTTCGTTTGAAGGTCCTGGCATGACAGGTGCCGAGGTCTTCGCCACGCTCTGCAAGGAAGAAGAACTGGCCGCGCTGTTCTGCTGTCCGGGCAATTATACCGTCATCAACGCCCTGGCCGCGGCGGGTGTGCCCAGCTATGGCGGGCGGTGTGAAGGTTCGATGTGCGCGGCCGCCGACGGATTCTCGCGCGCCACGGGCGAAGTCACGGCTTGCTCAGGAACCGAGGGGCCGGGCTTGACCAACATGATCATGAACATCGCCTCGGCGGCGGCCGCGCGCACGCCGCTCTTGGTGCTGGCCAGCAACATGCAGATAGCCGGCGACGACCGCGAGACGTTCATTCAGACGGGCTACCAGCAGCCGCTGACAACCGGAATGAAGAAATACGGCAAACGATTGATCGCGCCGGATCGAGTCTGGGAATATGGAGCCTACGCGTTCCGCAACTTGAAATCGGGCGTCCCCAGCCCGGTGCATTTGGATTTTCCCGGCGAAGTGGCTCGCGCCCGCTTCAATGACCCTACGAAGCTGAAAGATTATTACGCCAAAGACAAATATCGCAGCGAGTCGCAACCGCAACCTGCCGCTAAAGACGTCGAAAAGGCACTCGATTTGATCAGTCGCGCCGAACGGCCGCTGCTCGTGGCGGGACAGGGCGTGTTCCAGAACAAGGCTTGGGAAGCGCTGCTGAAGGCCGCCGAGAAAAACGAATTGGCCGTGGTCACATCGGGTCCGACGCGCGGACATTTTCCCGACGACCACCGCCTTTCCGGTGCGTTAACGCCTGACGCGATGATGAGCGCGGACCTGGTCATCTTCGTTGGCCAGTATTGCATGCCGACTCCGGGCGAATATCGCTTCAACCCGGACATCAAAACGATCCGGGTTCATCCGGTGCCGGAAGACTTGGGGCGGAATTGGCCGCTCGACCTGGGAATCGTCAGCAGCGAGAAGGCCTTCCTCGAAGCTCTGGCCGATTTGCTGCCGAGTCGCAAGCGAGAAGCCTGGGTCAACGAGCTCGCGACCGCGCGGCAAAAGTACGACAAGATGCTCAACGATCAGTACGAGCTGGGATTGAAGTACAGCCACGATACGAATCATCTGCATCCTGCCGTGCTCTGTAAGGAAGTACACGACTTCTTCTACAAAGGAGAGATCGATCCCAAGCAGACGGTGATGGGCGCGGGGGGTTGGACTATTGGTGTGCATGCCGGCCGCTGGCAACGGGCATACCGTCCGGGGCAAGGCATTGTTTGCCCGTACCAGTACGGTGCCATTGGCCCTGACCTTGCCATGATGATTGGAGCGAGCGCCGCCGTGCAGCGCGGGGTGGGTCCACAGGCTCCCTACAAAGGCGCGCCGACGGTTTGCGTGAGTAGCGACGCAGGAATCGCCTACAGCCTGTTCGAGCTGGATACCGCGGCGAAGTACAAGATTCCCGTCATCGGCATCATTTACAACAACGACTCCTGGGGAATGTGGCCGAGCGCTGTTTCCTCAGCCCGATCGATGCACATGTATCTGTTTCAGGAGAACCTTCGCTACGACCAGATGGCCCAAGGCCTGGGCGCGCGCGGCGAATATGTGCGTACGCCCGAGGAACTCCGCGAGGCCTTGCACCGCAGCTACCAGGCCGCTTCCAAGGAAAACATGTCGACGTTGATCAATTGCCAGGCGCTGCGCGACTTCACCTCGGCCAAGAACTATCCGCCGGGTGTTTCGCTGAATCCCGAGCCCGGCTGCGGCGCGGTCGCACACTAGATGTCGTGAAGATTCGCTCGCGCTAGATGACCGGCGGAATCCGCCACTGGTTCAGCATGCGCCGCGACGGAACAACACAGCGGGAATCGTCTTCAGGATCAACTTCAGGTCCGAGAGCAAAGAGCGCGACCGGATGTATTCCACGTCCATGCGGGCCCATTCCGAAAACGAAACTTTCGATCGTCCTCGCACCTGCCAGATGCAGGTCAAGCCAGGCGTGACATCGAGCCGACGTCGCTGCCAGGCCTCGCAACGGTTCGATTCATCGCACGGTAGCGGCCGCGGGCCGACCAGCGACATGTCGCCCAGCAGCACGTTGAATAGCTGGGGAAGTTCGTCAATGCTCGTCTTACGCAGCAGGCGGCCGAGAGAGGTTACCCGCGGGTCCTTGGCCATCTTAAAGGCCGGACCATCCTGCTCGCTCCGAGCACGCAACTCGGCCTTCTGGCTTTCGGCGTCCACGCACATCGTGCGAAATTTGTAGATCTTGAAGGGGCGCCCGCTGATCGTATCGCGCCGTTGCGTGAAAAACACGGGACCTGGTGACGTGATCTTGATCGCCGTAGCCGCCACCAGCATGACCGGCGCGGCAATTGTCAGGCCGACGAACGCACCGACGATGTCCAGGCCTCGCTTCCAGGCCGGCAATGGCTGCATGAACAGCACTTCCATGGCTTGGGCGACATACATTTTTTCCGTTTCGATTTCGTCCGGAGTGGCTTCACTCTCTAGATCGGACCGATCTCCCGAATAGACGTACACCTGCAACTTCGGCTGCCGATCCTTGGCAAACAGGCCGTCGCGCAGGTTGGAAGCCACCTTCCAGGCACCCTCGGCGGCGGTGTCGGGCAGAATCACGCCCAGGCGTCCTTGTCCCATCAGGCCCAGGTCGTCGGTCTCGCGCAACCGTTCTCGCAAGGCGCGCCCGATCGCCACGAGCTCTTTATCCGACGGCGTCGTGGCCAGCGTCAGTGTCAATAGACTGAATGTCGATTTGGTACGATCGCAGCGCGACCGCTCACGAGCGATGAGGGTCCGCATCGCCAGCACGGGAATGAACACCTCGTCGGTAAGCGATCCGGCCTTTGAGGAGAACAGGCTGCCGAGAATGTTTTTGAAGAAGGCCATGTGATATTCGAGAGATTGAATCGGGTTGCGAAGCTGTAATTCCCTCATCGCGAGGGGCCGTCGGCGCGGGGCATCACACCCGTTGCCCACCGGAGGGCGATGCCGCGTATCTCTACTAGTTCTCTAGGTCACTGACAGGGTCAGGCCGGACGCAGGAAGTCGACGTTGCTGCAATACGCGAGGTTCTGTACCGCCGTTGGTCGTGACAGTTCGGCTTGTACTAGAGAGCGCGGTTATCAGGTTGCACCACTCGGGTCTTGCCTAGTCGTGTGATGCGGTCTTTACGGGCTGACAGCTGCTTCTTGCGGCACAATCGAACATTTTGCGGCGGGGCGACGATCGTCGGCAGCATGAGCGCCGGTTATGACATAAACTTTTCTGCCTAGGGGTAAACGCATTACTTGCTGAGAATACTCGTAGAGGAACATTCGTCATGTCCAGTGCAACCCATCCGTTTGCCAGTCCGGCGGATTTTATTCGCGCTCTTGTCGGGCATCCGCGTCGCGTGCTGCTGCCGGCGGTCGTGATCGCGGGGCTGGTCGGCGTCTACGCGGCGGTCAAGCCCGACGTGTGGGAAGCCACGCAGCCGTTCGTGTTGCGCAACGAAGCGGCCGGCAATCAAGAATCGCTGGGCAAGTTCCGCTATCCCGAAGAGCTGAAAACCAAGCAAGAAACAGTCCTCGAACTCGGCAAGAGCAACGGCGTTCTGGCCGGCGCGCTAGCCAAGGTCGGACCGCCAGCCGGCGATCACGACGCCGCGACCTGGCCCACACCCCAGGACGTGGTCGATTTGCGACGCTCGGTCAAGGTGACGCCTCCCAAGGGGGTCGAGCTGGGCGCGACCGAGATGTTCTACATCAAAGTCAAAGCGGAAGATCGTATCCGCGCCGAGCAACTGTCCGCCGCCGTGGCCGAACAATTGCAAATCGCCTTGCAGCGTTTGCGGTCCGATCGCGCGCAGAGCATGATCGACGAATTGGCCAAGGCCGTGGCCGTGAACGAAAGCGATCTCGAGGTAGCGACCGCCAGTATGGCCGAGCTGGAAAAATCGGTCGGCGAAGACCTTTCGGAACTACGTAATCTGCAGGAATTGCCCTCGGGCGACAGCGATATTCGCCGCCGCACCGTGGAAATCGAAAACGAGCTCCGTCGCGCCCAGAACGAAGAACGCAACGATCGCGAGCTGCTCAAACTGCTGACCGCCGCGCAACTAGATCCGGAAAAACTGCTGGCCACGCCCAACCGGCTGCTCGATTCGCAACCCGCTTTGCGACGGCTGAAGGAAGGGCTGGTCGATGCACAGCTGAAGTCGGCCGATTTGGTGGGTCGACTGGCCGAAGAGCATCCCATGGCCCGGGCGGCCCGCAATTCCGAGATCGAGATTCGCCACAATCTGCACGACGAAATCGCCTCGGCCAGCCAAGGCGTCGAGGCCAATTTACAGCTCACTTCGGCTCACGTGACGGCTTTGCAAGAACGGCTGGCCGGCGAGAAACTGCGTTTGGAGCGGATCGCCACGGTGCGCGGCAAATACGCCAATCTGTCGGCCGCCGTGAAGCATCGCACGCTGTTGCTCGAAGCTTCGCAGCGCGATCTGGCGGCGGCTCGCGGAGCCAAAGCCGCGGCGCAAATCTCTAGTGTGATTACCCCCATCGACACGCCCGATGCCGGCGTGCAGCCGACCGGACCGAGCCGCGCCATGCTGATCGCGGCCGGTGTCGTGGGGGGCTTAATTTGCGGGCTGGGCGTGCTGTTCCTGACGCTACAACCAGTACCCACCGCATCATCGGCAAATCCGACATACCCCGAAGACCGCGAATCCAACGCCCGCCGCCGGCAAGAAGCCGGACGCCAGCTTCGGAGGGGGCTATCTTTCAGCGAAGCTTTACAACGAACCAACGAACCGGTCAGCTCCGCGCACGAATAGCTACTGTCGCATCGACACTCTCACGGGTGATCACGGCGGCCGTCGCATTCGTAGCGACGGCCGCCGTGACGTTCTTTACCAACCTCGAATTGCGACCTGCGCATGATCGACTTGATACTTATCCTCGCTGTGGCGGGCTCGATTTGGGGCGGCATTCTGCTGGTGCGCGGTTCGCTGCATGCCGGCTGCCTGGCCTATCTGCTTTCGGCGGCCTGCTTTGGCTTCTACTTCGCTAGCTTTCACGTGGGACCGCTGCCGTTGACGATCGACCGTGTCGTAATGGTCGTGTTGGCGTTGGCCTTCGTCTTGCAATGGCGACTGGGGCGCGTACCTCTTAAGCCTATCGACACCGGGGATATGCTGGCCTTCAGCCTGCTTGGGCTGTTCATGGTGAGTTTCGCCATGTCGATTGGTGAATCGAGCTCGAAGCAGTTGCTCGTATCGGCTTATCGGCTACTAGGCGGTTACGCGATGCCGATCGCGGTCTATTGGATTGGCCGGCAAGCGCCGCTTTCGGAAGCGACCTCGCGCAGAATTCAGATCGCGCTAGGCGCATTCGGCATTTATCTGGCTGTAATGGCCGTGCTGGAAGTGACGGCCCAGTGGGGTCTCGTGTTTCCCAAGCACATCGCCGATCCGAAGCTCGGCATTCACTTTGGACGGGCCCGAGGTCCGATGTTGCAATCGGTCAGCATGGGTCTCACGCTGGGAATCTGCCTGCTAAGCGCCGTGGTGGTCGGCATTCGATCGTCTCGGCCTGGTCAGTTGCTGTTGATGTTGTTACTGCCGGTCTACGCACTCGGCATTTACTTGACGTACACGCGTAGTGTGTGGATCGGCGTCGGACTTGGCCTGATGACTGTACTGGGCTTGCTGCTGCCCGTGGCCTGGCGCAAATGGGTGCTGGCCGGAGCTGCCACCGCCGGGCTGGTAGTCGGAGCCTCGAAATTCGAGCAAATCCTGGCATTCGAACGCGAATTTTCCGCCGCCGGAACCAAGGAGTCCGCCGAGGCCCGGGTGAGCTTCGTCTATGTGTCATGGATGATGTTTCTAGACCATCCGCTGCTGGGTAGCGGATTCGGCACCTTCGAGGAAGGCAAGCTTCCTTACCTCGACGACCGCGAGACCGATTTGAAGCTGCAGACGATTCGCACCTGGTCGCATCACAATACGCTGTTAAGCATTTTGACTGAGACCGGGATCGTCGGCTTGAGTTTGTTCCTGACCATGCTTGGCTGGTTTGCACGCCAAGGCTGGCGGCTGTATCGCGATCCACGATCGCCTTCCTGGGCACGCGCCCAGGGTGCTTTGTTGTTAGGCGCGCTACCCATCTATTGTGTGCAAGCTGTCTTCCACGAGTTGTCCTATACGCCCATCGACAACTCGCTGTTGTTCTACATCGCGGGCATGACTTGCGGCCTGGTCGCCCCTGCGGCCGCCACGGCCCTGCAGCGTCAGCCGGTAGCCATCAAGGCGCATCCGGCGTACTAATCCGCCATATGGCGGCGGCCGGAACGACGCCGATTGCCACGTCTTAGGCGTTTGCGCGCTCTCTCAATGCGCTCCACCCACGCAGTCGATGCGCCACTTTTAGTGCATCTATCGCGTGTCTGCGCCGCGATATCAATGCCGCCGAGACGCCGCCGGGGTCTCGGCGATGTCTAGCACCGTGCGCCACGACGTCGTGCAGCGCGCTGCATGCCGGATCTAGACGAGCGTGCGCAGGCCGCTGGTTCTCATTTCCGACCGCGCGGCGCGCTGAATCCGTAAAATCGCGCATTTCCGCACACCTGCATCACGGCCAAGTCTCGCGCGCCCCTGTCGACTTTTCACCACGCGCGATGCGCCTCGATCTATGGCGGTGAATCCGTGCAACGCGCGAAGTTCGCGATTGTTGCCTGTGCTCAACAATTCCGCGCGCAAAGCGCGACGTGATTGAGTGAGTTGTGATCGGAACGATCGAGCCTGCAACAACTTGACGCACGGGAGACCAACTCGCGAAGAATCCAGGCACGTGCCTTGCTTTTCCCTCCGCCGACAGTCGCGACTAGCTCGCACTAGGGGGTCGTGGCGCAAAGAGCGACACAACAGGAGCAAGGCATGTCATTCGAGAATTCGTCACATACGTTCGAACCCGAATCGCAACCGCTGAATTGGGGAAGCGGTGCCGCGGCGACGAGCATTGCGCTGCCACACGCCAGGCGATCCAAGCCTGGCAGCCAATACCGTGGGGCGTCCGAGAGAACCGGCGACACAGCCGATTTTTCCGACCTCAGGCCGTGCGGCAATCGCACTGTGACGTATCTATTCATTAAGCGGGCGATGGACATCATCGGCTCTCTCGCGGCGCTAGCATTGTTCTCGCCGGTGATCCTTCCGGCGCTGGGTGTGTTGCTGGTTACCACCCGCGGAAGACCGTTGTTTCGCCAGGAGAGAATCGGGCTGTGTGGTCGGCGCTTCATGCTTTACAAGCTTCGCACCATGCGGATTGATGCCGATCAAGTTCAACACCTGGTAACGAACGAAAAGGACGGCCCCATCTTCAAGAACAAGCGCGATCCACGCGTGACACGCTTCGGACGATTCTTGCGTTCATTCAGCATCGACGAGATGCCGCAACTGTGGAACATCTTGCGGGGTGAGATGTCGCTGGTCGGGCCGCGGCCGCTGCCGACGCACGAAGCGCTGAAATGCAGGGGACGCGCCCGATTACGATTTGCCCTCAAGCCCGGCCTGACCTGCTTGTGGCAAGTCAGCGGGCGCAGCGACGTAGCTTTCAAAGATTTAGTTCGCATGGATCTGTGGTATTTGCGGCGGCAAGGGTTGTGGACCGATCTGATTTTGCTGGTTCGCACGCCGCTTTGCGTCCTCAGTTGCAAAGGTGCCTATTGATGAGCAGTCTGTCGCCCCCAGACGAAATGGCAACGCTGTCTTCCGCCGCCCTGTTGGGCGGCGCGATCGGTGTACTCGACCACGCCCCGGTCGCGGCGCCGAGAGAGACGTTTGGCAAGAGACTTCGCGTTCTACACGTCATCAACGGCGAACACTACGCGGGAGCCGAGCGCGTCCAAGATCTGCTGGCCCTGCGATTGCCAGACGAGGGGTTCGACGTCGGCTTTGCCTGTCTGAAGCCCGGACGTTTCGCCGCAGCACGCTGCTCTCAAATGTCGCCCTTGCACGTCCTGCCAATGCGATCGCGGCTGGATCTGCGACCAGTATTAGCGATGGCGCGACTCGTGAAGGAGGGCGGCTACGATATCATTCACACCCACACGTCGAGATCGGCATTGCTGGGCAGCCTGGCAGCGAAGATGTCGGGTGCGGCGCTCGTACACCATATTCATAGCGCGGCCACGCCCGATACATTGCGAGACCTGCGCGATGGAATCAGTGCCGTGGTCGAAAGATTTGGTTTTCGTCGCGCCGACGCGGTAATCGCCGTGTCGCAGGGAATCGCCGCCTATGCCCGCCGCGGCGGTGTCCGTGACGATCGACTGACAATCGTTCCCAACGGCGTTCCCGCGGTCGATCAACTCTCTGACAAGTGCATGCCAACTGGCCCCTGGACCGTCGGCACCGTGGCCCTCTTTCGCGAACGTAAGGGGCTCGAGGTACTGCTCGAAGCCGCCGCGCGCGGACGTACGCAGGGGTTGCCCCTACGTCTGCGGATTGTCGGACCGTTTGAAACAACAGTGTACGAAGAGCGGATGCACAAGCTGGCCGAAGATTTGGGTCTTGCCGGCGCCGTCGAGTGGCGAGGCTTCCGCGAGGACGTCTCGTCCGAGTTGGCGGCAATGGATCTATTCGTCATGCCCAGCGTGCTGCGCGAAGGATTGCCCATGGTGATTCTCGAAGCCATGGCCAATGGCGTACCCATCATCGGTAGCGGCGTGGAGGGCATTCCCGAAGTCATCCGCGACGGACAAGACGGATTGATCGTCGAGCCGGGCAACCCGGACGACCTGGCGGCCGCAATCGGTCGCCTGGTACGCGGCGAGGAAAACGCGCAAGCATTGCGCGAGAGCGCCTACGAGCGACAAGTAACGCGATATTCCGATCGTAGCATGGCTGCCGGCGTAGCTGCCGTGTATGCCGAAGTGCTGGCACGCAAGCAGACGCTGGTGACAGCCTGAACATCGACTCCAATGCAGTGGGAGAACTGACCATGTCACAACTGACAAGCAGCGCCACGCTGCCCATGCTGGACGCGCCTATCCAAGAAGCCGCCGCAGATTGCGCGGCCCGCATCGTTTCCGTCTTGGGAGTGCATATCACAGACGTTACGAAACTGGACGCCTTCGCCATCATGGAGCGATTGCTCCAAGCGGATAACGGACGATGCCACTCGTTGTTTCTCGTGAATGCCCACACCTTGAACGTGGCGACCGAGGAGCTGTCGTATCGCAAAGTGCTCAACGAAGCCGACTATGTATTCAATGATGGGACCGGCGTACGGTGGGCGTCGCGCCAGCGCGGAATCGAACTACGCGCCAATTTGTGTGGCACGGACCTCATTCCCGAGTTCTTTGTCGACACTGCCAACCGCGGTTATCGCTACTACCTGCTAGGCGCGACGCGCGACACGATCGAGGGCGCCGCGGCCTATGCCCAGCGGCATTTTCCCGGCTGGACGCAGGCCGGCTTCCACGACGGCTACGTTCACAACCCAGGCGGCGACAGAATCATCGACGAGATCAATGCCTCCGGCGCCGATTTGCTTTTGGTCGGGATGGGAAATCCCTTGCAAGAACGTTGGATCATCCGCCATCAGGACAAATTGCAGGTGCCGCTAGCGATCGGCGTGGGAGGTTTGTTCGATCATTGGGTCGGCAAGCCGCGTCGTGCGCCACTGTGGGTCCGCCGGGCCGGCTGCGAATGGATGCACAAGTTAATGCTGCAGCCCCACAAGGCACGCCGCTACGTCCTGGGAAACCCGCTATTCATTTATCGGATGACCCGCGCGCTCAAAAGCGACCTGGCCGCGATGAACGGCTGATCGTGCGTGATGTCGAGATGCGTGCCTCTGTCGCATGAGCATGGGCACGCATAAAACGCTCAATCGCACATTCTGGCTAAGACGTGAGCACACCGCGCCGTATGCGCAGCTCTTGCAGGTGCGGCACATTGAGAATCTCAAATGGCGACGCCAGCTCTTTCCAGGCTTCGCCCCGCTGCAGGATGTGCCGCTCGTCGAGCGGTCCCAGCCGCTTGGCCAGTTTCAGGTAGCTGATGCGCCATGGATCGAGTCCAATCAGCCGGGCGCAGGTGGCGTCAACGGCCGTCGGGTTGAGACCAATCGCGATCAGCCCGAGCGACTTGGGACTGCCGAGAATCGGGCCGTCTCCCTCCATACCCACGATGCCGTCTACGATGGCAATCGTCTTGGGGAGCGAGGCATTGATGTCGAACACAGTTTGCGGAATGCCAGCATGGTGCAAGACATTCTTGGGCCAACCGTACTTGATGCCCGGCAACACGCCATACAGATTCTTCATCGCGGCGGTCATGCCGACCCAATGGTGGGTCTTTAATTTCGGCATCGACACGACCAGGTCGGCCTCGACGATGCTACGTGGGAAGCAGAATCCCTCGAGCGGCGAGGCACGACCGGCATTCTTCACCCAGCCCAGGTCTTGATAGTTGAGATCTGCGAAGTCGATGCCGGCCGACTCGATCGCAGGACCCAGCCCCGATTCGAAGAGCGCCATCTGCGAATCGCGGACATGGCCCGGTGCTTCGCCAACGGAAACCTCGGCACCCCAGCGGCGAAACACCTCGGCCGCGGCCACGACAACGGCCGGATGAGTGGTCATGTGTGGCATCCGTCGCGAGGGCTCGACCATGTTCGGCTTCAACAACACGCGGCGTCCGCGGATCGTTGCGGGATCAAAGCCCGTGGCCAGCAGCCCGTCGCTAATCGTGCGCTCTAGTGGACCGTCGTAACGTTGGTTTCGCGCCAGAAATACCGGTTGCCTCGTGGTGAACGCATTGGCCACGAACGGGTAGCTGATAATGCCGGCGGTCGTCACGCCGGCGCCGATGAGCAGAGCGCGACGATCCAACAGCGGCGCTGCGTCGCTTGGCGATATGTGAGCCGATGATTTGTTTTTTGTTTCTGTTGCCATCGGTGCCTGCTCAAGCTGCCTCGGGCACTGCGGATAGGGAAACGAGCGGGCAATCGCCTTCGAGCGCCGCCAGGGCTAACAGGGCCAACTCCAGCGACGAACCTCGGCGTAGCGATTGTGCCGTGCAAGCGGCCATCCAGACCGACGCCTGCGACGGAACGCGGCCATGCGCCGCCAGCCCCAGCAAGCCGTAGGCCAACGAAGCGGGCGTGGTAGTGGGTCCGAGCGTCGATTCCAAATAGGAAACTGCCTGACGAATCCGGCCCGTGCTATCGGGTTCGCCTGCCAATGCCAACAGGGTGACTCCGGTCGGTTCGACGTGCGGCAACAGCGTCTGCCCCAGCACGATCGTGTTACCGTAGTTGCATCCGCCCGTGGTCAGTAGCCTGTCGACGAGCAGACGAACGGCTTCACGAGTTCGTGGATGGTCGCCATGTCCGGTGGCACGTAGTGCGAGCACGCTCATGGCGGTCGGCTCGACCCAGGAATGGGTGCCAACCACCCACGGCCAGCCGAGCAACGTCGTATCGTGGCCGGTGTAGGGCTGCCGCTCGGATGTTTCGCCGGCGATTGAGAGCATCCAGTCCACCGCGCGACGTGTCGACTCTTGATACGAGATATCCGAGATGCCGCGTGCGATCGCGCCTGCGACGGTGTTGGTCGTGACGGTTATTGCGGTTGAACCTGATCTGGCTGGGCTGTGCGCTTCGTCGCTTAGAATCCAAGCCAGTACGGCCAGGGGAGTCGGCCAACCGGGCGAGGATTCGTCCTGGCGGATTCCAACTTGGCCATCTGGGGCCTGCGCCGAAACCAGCCAGTCACGCGCCCGCACGGACGCCTTGCTACGGCCATAGGCGGCCAAGGCCAGGGCGACGAAAGCAGTCGGCTCGGACGCGGCTGCCGAGTCGCGATGGTAGCGCCACGACGATTGGCTTTCCAAGAAATCAAGCGCGCTCGCAGCGTAGTCCATACAAACGTCGTGATCCGCATCGCGGACAGTTGAAACAACGGTTCATTGAGCAGCGATCCAATGCAAGGCTACGTTGCAATAACTAGCGCCAGACGTTTTGGATCAAGCGAGATTCGACAAAACATCACCGTGGCGCTGCGCTTCTATCGCCGCCGCCGTGCGATGGGCGATGCCGTGACGCGGCGTCTGGAGCGATCGTGGCGGTTTTGCGGCGCCAATGGGCGGTCAATCGTAAAAATGATGCAACCGGCCGGGATTTCTTAAACTTCGCAATTTGACATCGGACGAATCCACACTAGGTTTCCAATGCACAGGCAATCGCCCCTGCGAAAACCTGTTGCAGGAATGGTTTCGCGACCGTTCCTGCGTACCCTTCGAAACGGATTTTCATCCGAACAAGAACGATTCGAGAGCGGTGAAGGGCGGCGCAAGCGATTTGCTGCCGTCGACTGCAAACGTCGCAAGACGCGAGCAAGACGCTGAAATCATCGCGAAACAGTTCCGACGATCGTCGTTCCGAAGTCCCTCGACAACCGATGAGGGTGCGGCGATCACTAATGGTCAATCACATTTTGTTAACGGTCTGTCCTGATTCCGGCCGCCACAGTCCTACGGCCGAGGACGACCAAGGGAATGGAGGATTCTGATGAAGACTCTTGCTTTGAAGGTGCAACGTTTCCTCACGTCCGAGGATGGCCCAACCGCAGTCGAGTACGCCGTGATGCTGGCTCTGATTGTGATCGTCTGCTTGACGGCGATTCAATCGATCGGCACCAACGCGAACTTGACATTTACTAAAGTATCCACGCAGCTCGCCTCGTAAGCGTGGCTGTTCGCGGCGGGCTAGGGTTTATACCCCCCTGGTCCAAGAAGCCGATGCTACATGCCCCCGGATTTTGCCTACTGCGAAGTCCGGGGGCTGTTTTTTGCGCAAAAGCGACATGCCGGCAGGACAGGGGAGCGATATCGCCGCTGGACTGCCAGTGGCTGTGAGCTATCTACTTCTTAGAGCTTGAGGTTCGGCTTGATGTTTGGGGCGGCTAGAGCATTCGGTCGACAGCGCACCTGACAATCGAAGACCGATCTTCGGCCCTGGGAATCAGATCGTGCACGCAAAGATTCAATCCGTACTGCAAGCGACGCGCCGTTTTCTCGCTTCCGAGGATGGGCCGACCGCTGTCGAGTACGCGCTGATGCTGTCGCTGATCGTGTTGGTGTGCATCACATCGATCAAAGCGATCGGCACCAGCGCGAATACGACGTTCGGCAAAGTCTCGACCAAGCTTGGATCTTGACGAGGCAGGCTCCTCTCAGCGTTGCCGTCCCCCGCGGCACATCGCGCCGCGGCCGCCGTCCTGCATCGGCATCGTCGCAGTCGCCAAACCGCGCGTCATTTTTTGACATAGGATTGAATGGATGGGAATACCAGGCGCAATCGCCTGGCAGCCCCTTGCGTGCTGGAATCGTCCCGCGACGAGCTCCAGATCTACAGCCCCTCGCACGAATGGGAGACGCTACCGTGTCCGAGATCAACGCCATGTGGATGGCTTTCGTGGAACATTGGCCCGTGTGGATCGTCACGCTGCTGTTAGTAGTCGCCGCGGTGATCGACGGCTGGATGCTGAAGGTCCCGAACTGGCTGACCTATCCCATGGTCTTCGCAGGATGGGCCTACAGCGCCACCTACTTTGGGTGGGAAGGTTTGATGTGGAGCTTACTGGGCACGGCCGTCGGCCTGCTGCTATTGCTGCCGATGTACGCCATTGGCGGCATGGGCGCCGGAGACGTGAAGCTACTGGCCGGCGTGGGAGCGTGGGTCTGGGCCACCAACACGTTCTACGCGTTTTGCGCTACTACCATCATCGGTGCGGTCATCGCCGTGCTGATGGTGGTCTATCGGCGAGCCTGGGCCAAGCATCAGGCCCAGTTCTGGATGATTTTCCACGAGATCTTCTCGGTTCGCGATCCCAACCAGCTCTCGGCGATCGCGGCCGAACGCAAGAGCAGCATGATGCTCTTGCCTTATGGGATTCCAATCGCGATCGGCACGATCTTGTACTTCGCCTGGGAAGGGATGCTGCTATGAACGACTGCCTTGAATTGTCTGGCCCGCGCGGTCCCGAGGCGCGGATTGACGAGTTGAGAAACCCGCAGAAGAGATGGTTCAAACTGGAGAAACTCTGCCGGTTATGCCGAAGAACTCGACGAGGGGCTGCCGCCGTCGAGTTTGCCATCGTGGCGCCCGTGTTCTTTGCCTTCACCCTGGGCATGATTGAGGTCGGCAGGGCCGTGATGGTGCAGCAGATCCTGACGACCGCGTCGCGTGAGGGGGCACGGCAAGCCGTACTGGATGGCGCGACTCAGACAGCTGTCACTACATTTATCACAACTTACCTAACCGCCGCAGCGGTATCGGCCGGCAGCACGAGCGTGGCATTCTCGCCAAGCTTGCCCACTGCTTCCGGTTATAACGGCCCGGTCACGGTTACTGTTTCGTTGCCTTTCAATCAAGTGAGTTGGTCACCATCGCCAATCTTTCTAAATGGGAAAACGTTGACCGCTAGCACGACTATGCAACGTGAAGGCGTCCAGTAATTGGACCACGGCTCGAAGTGTCGGCTGCTAGCGCCTGCTGTCTGGGGGGACCATGCGTCCAAAATCGTTGATACTTCTGCTCCTCGCGCTTGTGTGCGGGCTGGTGGCCGCTATCGGCATTAACCAGGTGCTGGCGAGCCGCCCCACGGAACAGGCGGCCGAGGCTGGCGAGATGTTACCCATCTTTGTTGCGCTGACGGACATTGGCTTGGGCGATCCCCTCACGCCGGAAGTGCTCAAGCTCGAGGAATGGCCCAAGAGCAAGGTTCCCGCCGGCGCCCTGACCACGCTAGAAGACGTCGAAGGCCGCCGTGCGCGCGCCAAGTTCTACGGCGGCGAGCCTATCATCGAAGCCAAGCTTCTGGCCAAGGGGGACCAAGGTTCCGGAGCCACGGATCTGATTCCCAAGGGCTATCGCGTCGTCTCCGTGAAGGTTGACGACGTCAGCGGCAGCGGCTTGATCCTCCCCGGTGACCGCGTCGACGCCTTGGTACACCTGACCGACGTGGGGGCTTCGAGCGAAACGAATCGCTCCAGCACGCGCACGTTCCTGCACAACGTCAAAGTGTTCGCCGTGAACAATGTCTACAGCCGTGAATCGAACGGAACTGAGGCGATCACGGCCAAAACGATCTCGCTGCTAGTGACACCGACACAGGCCGAGTTGGTGACCTTGGCCAGCGAGATGGGCAAGATTCGTCTCGTGATGCGCAGTGCCGACGATGACACGCAAGACGACACGGTGGGCGTCACACAGCAAGAGTTGTTCAAAGGGGGCGACATGTCCGAGGCTCTGACGAAGGCCGAAAAGCCGTCGAAAGAGAATTTCCTGAAAATACTGAATCCCCCCACTACCACACCTGATCCGGTTGAAGACGCCGACACTCCGGTCGCTCCGGCGAACACCTTCAAGATGTTGCTGATCGAGGGGACGAGCTTACGCGAGGTGGAATTCGAGGAAGGGAACCGCGTCGGCGGTATCCTGCAGATTCGGCAATTAAATAATCCCACCGAGCCAGGATCGACCCCGTCGACCATGCCCAGTGGATTCTCGCTCGATCAGGCAACAGGTGCCGCCGCGGCCGCAGCGGCAGCCGTGCCGCCCTATACGCCGGCGAAGGACGACGGGCCCAAAGGCCCTTAAGCGAACGATGCGGATCAACCGCGATGCATAACGGAACGAACACGAGAACCTGAGAACACGAAAAAAACTCGAAGCGTTAAATCCGCCAGCGATGGATCGCGGCGCGATCAAGGATGGGGCTTCGAGTTCTGCAACTTGCAAGGAAGCGCACGGATGACTATCAGACCTGTGCAGCGAGCCCTCTCGCTGTTTCTTCATAGCGCGCGAACGCTGTTGCGCGTGGCAGCAGTCATCGGCTTGCTGCTTCCGGGCAATCTGCTGGCACAGCCGCCGGGGGGCCAGCCCATTGTTTACAAGGTGCAGGACAACAACGAGCGCCTGGAGATGGTAATCAACTCCAGTCGCATCCTGACGATGGACAAGAAGGTACCGCAGGTACAGGCGGCCAATCCCGACGTCGTCGAGCTAACGCCGCTATCGGCCACACAGGTACAGTTGCTGGCCAAGAAGGCCGGCGTCACCCAAGTGAACCTTTGGGACGAGGATCAGAAGATCCATACGATCGACGTGATCGTGTTTCCCGATGCTCGCGAACTGGCGATGCTGCTGCAGTCGCAGTTCCCCACCACCAGTTTGAAAGTCGTCCCCACGGCCAATAGCGTCATCGTTTCGGGCCACGTAGACGACCCGAATCAGATCAGCCGCATCATTCAGATCGCCGAGGATTTTTACCCGAAGGTGATCAACAATATCACCATCGCGGGCGTGCAACAGGTTCTGTTGAAGGTCAAGGTTCTGGAAGTCTCGCGCGTCAAGTTGCGCCAGGTCGGGTTCGACTTTCGCGTGCAGTCGGGGCAGAGCTTCTTTCAGTCGGCCGTGAGCCAGATCTTGGGCACGCTGCCAGGCCAAAGCCCCTTCAATCAGCCGACGCTGGTTGCCACGCCGACCTCGGACAATTTGCACCTCAGCTTTGGCATCGTCAACCCGAATAGCGCCTTTCTGGGCTTCCTCGACATGCTGGAGCAACAGGAGGTAGCGACGATTCTGGCCGAGCCGAACCTGGTGGCCTATAGCGGCCGACCGGCCAGCTTCTTGTCGGGGGGCCAATTTCCGATTCCCGTGCCGCAAAGCTTGGGTACGATCTCGGTGCAATGGAAAAGCTACGGAACGCAGGTGAATTTCGTACCGATCGTGCTGGGTAACGGCGCCATCCGGTTAGAGGTTTATCCAAGTGTTACGGAAATCGACCTGACCCACGCAGCCGTTATCAACGGGCAGACGGTGCCGGCCT
>DASXEJ010000103.1 GCA_036490175.1 Pirellulales bacterium
TGAGGTGGACCCCAATTGTTGGACAGGTTTGAGGCCTGAATAAGATGGTAAGCGTTTCAGGAAACACACGCCGCCAGTCGACGTGACCGACCGTGCGGTTCACCACGGCCGCCATGTCAGCCAGATCTCAGCAGTGCCGAAAATGGGTGGTTTCTTGCGAGTCTCACGCACACATGAGTTAATGGCACGAAACCGCCGTTCCCACTCGACGCTGGGCGCAAACGCAGGTGGTTCTGGAACGAGCCATCGCAGCCAAGCCAATAGCTCCAATGATCAGCAGTGCGATGGAGGAGGGTTCGGGGACGGAATACAGATAGGCCGCCCCTCGTCCACCGGCATCCGCTTGAACGTCGCCGACCAAGAGGTTTGGTCCCCAAGCTTCAATGGTCTGCGCGAAGTCGTGGTCGAAACCGTCGGACGGTGAATTGATCGTTTGGACCAATGTGCCGCTGCTATACAGATAGGCGGCACCGGGCGCCTGGCCGCTCGGGGACATACCAACGGCTTCCAAGCCGCCAACGGCGGCGACATCTGCCCCAAAGGTGGCACCGCCGGTGCCGGCAGGCTGATGCATTTGATGCAGCACAGCGCCTGTGTTGATGTCAAATTCAAACGCGGCGCCGGTTTGGCTGGTAGGGTCGCCGACCAGCAAATCTCCATTGACAATACTCATCGTCCATCCCATGCCGTGAGGGACGTTGAATTGATCTCCATAGACGTGGAGTAGATTTCCAGTGCTGAGATCGAAGCCATAAACCACTCCGGTGCTTCCAGCACTGTGATGCGCCGTGTCCTGTGGCGCGCCGACAAACACCATTTGGTTGTAGATCAACACGGAGGATCCAAAGGCGTCCTCTGACTGATTCGTCGGGTCGTGGAGCGTCTGAACGACCTGTCCTGTATCGGCGTTGAATACATTAACAGGGTCACCGAATCCGCCAACAACGAGAAGATTACCACTGCCTGCAAGTGCCTGGCCAAATGAGAGTGAGCCGGCGGGTGCGTTAATGCCCCGCTCAAGTGCACCGGTTGATGCATCGAAAAGAAAGACGGAGCCTTGGCCCGATTGACCATTGGTCAACTCACCGGTGGCACTCACCGCGACGTAGTTTCCCACCACGGCGACACGATCGCCGAAGCGGGCGCTCGTATTGCCACCGGGATTAGTAATCGTGCGAACGAGATCGCCCTGCATGTCGAACTCATACGTACGTCCGCCGCCGGGCGCGAATTGATCGGTGATAAATGCGTTGTTGTTCGTCGTTGCGAGCCCGTAACCGAAATCGACATTCAACGCGCCATCGGGAGCCGTGAACTTGTGCAAAAGTGTACCCGGTGGAGCTGCATAAACGACGCTAACATGCGTGACCACGAAGATCGGAATCAAAAAGATGCCGCGTAGTACGCGTTGCAAGCCTGGAAGTCTCATTTCTGTGATGCCCAGTACGAGATTGCGGTGGAAGAAGCGAGCGAACGGCAAAAGAGCGTAGCCGGAAAGAACTATCGCCCACGGATCGCCTACCAACGACCCAGCAAAAGTCCGGCTTCTAGACAACGCTCAGTAGCGTGCTCCGAGATGCGGCGCCGCAGCTTTGGACAATACAGCGGAACAGGGAGTGCCGCTTTTCCGACCAGTGTAAGTAGCCGCTGAGCGGTTTACAACGAAAACGTACGGCAAAAAGTGTCGCGCTACGCGGGGCAGGAACCTTTCACGGCCGAATGCGGGGCATTGCTGCCCTACGTTGATTGAGTCTACGGCTGTTAAGCAGGCCGCGTTCCGCAGTCTCAAAAACGGTTCGTTTTTCGACATTCGGCCGCCCGCGACTGGTGTTGTTGGCAATCTCGCGGGCTAGCATTCCGATTTTGCCGTCTCGCTATTCAAAGTCCCGCATCGCCGTCAAATCGGAGGTTCTTGATCCTGTAGTGCCTGGCAGCCCGGCTACCTCGACCAGCACCGCCGAGCTTCGGGGTGCGCCGTCAACCAAGCGTCGGGAAGCAGGTCGGCAGCCGGGGGCGGCGAATGTCGTGACAATTGGACCAGCAGGTCGCGCACGTACGCAAACGGCTCGACCTGATTCGCCTTGGCGCTGGCCATGACGCTGTAGAGAACTGCTGCCGCCTTGCCGCCACAGTCGCTGCCCAGAAACAGATAATTCTTGCGACCGATCGCTACGGGCCGCACGCTCCGCTCACTCAGGTTATTGTCGATCGAAAGGGCGCCATTCTCGCAGTATCGGATCAGGCCGTCCCAACGCGGCAGGACGTACTGCAATGCTTGGCCGACCGGACTCTTGGGTAGCACCGTCTGCTCAGTTGCCTGGAGCCACTGGCGAAACTCGCCGAGCAAGGGCGACGAATGTTGTTGCCGCAACAACCATCGCTGGCGATGCCAGGCCAACCACGCTTGCTCGCTGTTGAGTCCGTCGGGCCCGATCAGCTCCTTGGCGTCTCGTTCGACGCGATACAGCCGCGCAATGTGAGCGAGCGCAGCGTGGGCCGGTTCGGGCTGCACCGTGCGAGCGTCATAGAACTTTCGCCGCGCATGGGCCCAACAGAGGACTTGCTTTACGTTCCCAGCGGCATAGATGCCGTCATAGCCTGCGAAGGCGTCGGCGTGGAGGAAGCCCGTGAAGTTCGCTAGAAACGCCACCGGGCCATCGCGTCGACGACTCGTCGTGTAATCGTAAACCGTGTAGGGATTCCGCCAGTCACCGCAGTAGACCCAGAATCGCGCCGTTCGCGTCTTTGGCAGACTGGCATCGAGTACTGGAACCGGCGTATCGTCGGTGTGGATCGATTCCGATGAGCGAACCCGCTCGACCATCGCCTGATAGACGGGCTCCAGCACGGCTGCGGTCTGCATCACCCAACGGCACAACGTACTCCGCGACAACTCGACGCCGCTACGGGCCAACACGTCTTCCAGGCGATACAGCGGCAGGTGATCGGCATACTTGCTGACCACCACGTTGCTCAATAGACCGGGCCCAGGGAGTCCCTTGGCAATCGGCTTGTTGGGGACGGGAGCAATGGCCACCTGTTCTTCACAGCGGCGGCAGGCATACTTCCAGCGTCGATGCTCGATGACTTTCAGAACAGCCGGCACAAATTCCAATTGTTCGCTCGTTTCGCAGCCGATTCGCTGTCGCGTCTCGCCGCAGCACGGGCAAAGTCTCTCAAAATCAGCAAGATCGTGTTCCACAACTTCGCGAGGGAGGTGATCGGGAAGAGCGCCACGACCGCCGCCACGGCGGCAGTTGATTCGGGTCGACACGCTCGCTGTGGGGGCCATACTTGCTACGCAGCAGGCGTTCGACGTAATGCCTGACTTGCTGCAACTCCCGTTGCAGCTCGCCAATCGTCGACAGCTGCTCAGCAATGATCTGATGACAGAGCGTCAGATCGTTCGGGCGAGAGTTAGCATCCGTGCTCATAACCCATAGAACGCGCGCAGCGTTGAAAAGGTTCGCCCGGATTGGAAAAACACATCAGGCCGTTTGTCGAAATCGTTTCCTCCGTCGCACACTCGCCAGTTCGATGCCGCCCAAGAGCAAGCTCAGTTCAGTGGCTGTGAGCGCGACATGCTTGACGTCTTCATGGACGGCCGGCAACTCAAAAGTGCCGGCTTCGAGCCGCTTGTAGCTGGCATCACAAGACCCTCATTGCGGTGGCGTTACAGGAATGTCGTGTCGCGCTGGGATGGCGCGCGAGCTGCTAGCACTGTTATCGTGCGGCGCGGCGTTTGGGAATGACCAACTGTGGGAATTTGGCGGCCGTCCAGGAGTTCTTTCGGTGGGCCAGCTGTTGTAAACGTCGAAGTTCGTCGTCGTCGGCCCATACGATCCAGTGTTTGCCAGAAGGTGTTCGGCGCGAATGAATCCAACCTTGTCGAGCCCAGTAGTGTACCTTCCGGGGAATCACACCCAGCTTCCGCGCCAGGTCGTGGATCCACCATTCGTTTTGGCCCACGAGGTTGTCGCGAAATAATTCCCCCACCAGCCCCAGGCGACGCACGAGGTCTGCGACTCCACTGGCCGCGAACGGGCCACGACGTCGCGGGGGCACAAAGCCCTCCTGGTTGAGCCGCCCAGCAATCTGCGGTAAATGGAGTCCTTCCCCATGCAGTTGCTTGATGCGCTCCGCCAGGCGTCGGAAATCTTTCAGTTGTTCGAAGCCACCCACAGGGCGTGCGATTTGATGGCGTGTTGACAGGCCTCCGTGCCAAACGATCGTCACCTCGTTCAACTCGGTTGTCTTATCGACCGTTATGATGACGCGGTCCACCAAACAGCGGACGATCTGCGTGCGGTCCATCGCCGTGGTTTCTGGAGCATGCCACAACGCAGCCACGCTACCGGAGAGCGCCTGAATCCGCTGCCGATCGTTTGGGCTGAGCGTGGCAGGCTGTATTGCCAGAAAGCGATGATGCTCCTCCTCGACTTGTCGCTGCGTTTTCAAGGCTTCTTCCCAGCGCGCCTCCAAGGTTCGCGCCACGAGTCGGTTCTCGGGCTCCACGGTGTGATAGTGCCGTTCCGCGCGATCGACATCCTGCTGGGCGCGTTCCAGCTTTCGGCGCCACTGATCGTGCAAACGCTGCCGCTCTCGTTCGACGTTGTCGATCGCGCACAAACTCAGTTCCAAGACGGCGGGCTCCAGAGCGCGAAGCACCTCCCGCGCCACGAGGTCATCGAGGGCGGAAGCCCTAATCCGCCCGCAAGGCTCGTCGAGCGCCAACCGCCAATACTCTTCGCAGTAATAACAGGGGCGTTTATCCGTCTTGTACTTCGTCGCCATGCGATGCCCACACCTGCCGCACACGACCAGGCCCGGCAACAGAGCTTCGCCACGCCGCGGCACGCCACGCGAAACATGCAGCGAACGATTCTGTTTCAATTGCTCCAGGTTCTTTAAGAACTGATCCCACGAGATATAGGCCGGGAGCCGATCGTGGATCAGCACGGCTAATTCCTCGGGAGGCACAAACCACTGGCCACCTTCGGCTCGCCCCGTCCCAGGATTCTTGGTTCCAGAGCGATGCAAACCGTAGGCATAGGCACCGGCGTAAATCGGGTGCCGCAAGATCGAAAGAATTCGGTTGGGAGACGCCGGTTTCCACTCCAACTCGCCGATCCGCCCTCCGCGCTGGCGGCGAAATCCCAACTGGAGATCGTGCAAGGTCAGATAGCGAAACACGGCATAAGCCGAACCGAATTCCTCGAACTTATCGAAGACCAGTTGAATCATGCCCCGCGCTTGTTCGTCAGGCTCCTGCAGCACCTCGCCTGAAGGCGATTTGAAATAGCCCACCGGAACCAACAGGAACAACTCGCCCCGTTCAGCCTTGTTGCGACTGCCTCGCAACAAACGATTCCGCAACGTCACGAGTTCGAATTCGCTCATCGCGCCTTTCATTCCCAGCAACAGGCGGTCGTTGCTGTCCCGCGCGTCGTACAGGCCGTCTTGATCGCACAGCAACGATTGGAAAACGCCGCACACGTCGACCAATTGATGCCAATCCTTGTTGGACCGAGAAAGCCGACTGAGTTCCAAGCCCAGCACGATTCCCACGTGGTTCAGACTCACTTCTGTCATCAGCCGCTGAAAGCCGCTGCGATGGTCGGCCGTCTTACCGCTCTGCCCCTGATCTTCGTCAATGACCACCACTCGCTCGGCCGGCCAACCCAACCGCTGAGCGAATTCTGCCAAGACGTATTGCCGCTCGCGCGACTCGCGATTCTCAATCACCTGCTGCGGCGACGATTGTCGCACGTACACCATGGCCAGACGATCCAGATGCAGATCTCGAATCTTCGACGTCGCCTTCCAGCCGCACAGGACGGCCGGCTGGTCTGCCGCGCCAACGCGCAACTTGGATCCATGGCTGACCGCTTGAACAAGAAGGTCACTCATGACACACCTCGCTTTCGTTGCGAGGCGCGTCGAGTTGTCGCAACACGATGCGGCTGAGCGTCGATAGTGTCTGCCGGCGCTGCTCGTCCGTCAGCAGGCGCCACAGTGGATCGGGCGCCGCCGGCACGTCGGCCGGTGGGCGCGGGGGGGAGCGACGGGGGTAACGTCGGAATGCATGAACCACCTCCTTGGTCCGCAGATTGTCGTGCTTGCATCCATACCGCTAGCTGCAACAAGCCAGCGCGCGAGATTATCGGCCCGCTCGCCAATTCGTGTACAGAGCAAAAGAAGGGGGCACTTTGACTCGTGTCTCTTGTACCAAATTGCCAAACCGTCTTCGTCCCACCAGAGCAGCTTCACCCGGTCACGGCGGCGATTCACGAAGATGAACAGCCCGCCTTGGAGCACGTCTCGGGCAGCCTGCTGCTCGGCGAGTCGCATCAGGCCGTCGAAACCCTTCCGCATGTCGGTCGCGCCGATGCAGAAGTAGATCGCCATTGTGCCAGGCGCGAGCGCGAGCATCAGCTTGCCTTCAGCGACTGCAGAACGGTGCGAAGCAGCTCAACGTCAACGCCAGGTTCGATGCGGAGCGTTGCGCCGTGAATCTCTAGCGTGATCGGCGAGCCTCTCAGGCCGGCGACCGACACAGGAACGAACGCGGGCGTTGGATCTTTGACCGACCCGGGCGGGGTCCTCGTTGACTCGGCACAGAGCTTACGCTTCCACAAATGGAACTGCGATTCCGTGAGGTTCCGCTCGCTGCAAAATGCACGTATCGTCTGTCCGCTCGGCTTCCAGTCGGCAATCTGCTGTCGCCAGTACACTGAAGACTCGGCCCGGCTCCGACGTTGACGCTTGACCATCGCTCGCGTTCCCGAGGTAGGGGAGTGAAAACCTCAGGCTAGCAGGTGCGTCAAGATGCGGTTCGTGTGACGGTTACATAAGATGTGGGGTCGCTGGTCTGGCGGCCCGTGAGACCCCTCACGGGTCTCGCGCGGCTGCGGCAGCTGGTTGCGGTTTCGGTTACGTTTGGTTCTCCGTCGTTATCCCTGCCTCAACAGGGATTTGAGCGCCGAGCTTTTTGCGATTTTTCTTCTCGGTACACTTCTGCCGGCGTGCGGTAGCCCAGCGCCTGGTGGATCCTCCGATCGCAGTAGAACTGGAAGTACGCGGCGAGCGATCTCTCCGCCTCCCAGCCGTCGGCGTAGTCCTTCAGGTAGACCTCCTCGTACTTCACGCTCCGCCACAGCCGTTCGACAAACACGTTGTCCAGCGCTCGGCCACGGCCATCCATCGAGATCGCCACGCCGCACTTCTCCAATCGGCCGGTAAAGGCCGCGGCCGTGAACTGACATCCTTGATCGCTGTTGAATATCTCTGGTTGCTTCACCGCGAGCGCCTCGTCGAGCGCTTCCAAGCAAAAACTCCCCTCCAGCGTGTTCGAGAGCCGCCACGCCAACACGTACCGGCTGTACCAGTCCATCACCGCCGCCAGATACAGAAAGCCGTGCCGCAAGGGAATGTACGTAATGTCGCTGGCCCACACCTGGTTGGGCCGCGTGATGGGAAGATTCCGCAGTAAATAGGGGTAAATCGTGTGTCCCGCAGCCGGTCGTGTGGTGCGTCGCTTCGGATAAATCGCCTCCAAGCCCATGATCCGCATCAAACGCTGGGCACGCTTGCGATTGATGCAAAGTTCTCGCGCCATCTTGCGGCTGCCGAAGAATGGCGTCTGCAAATACTGCGCGTCGATTCGCTTCATCAACGCCAGGTTCTCGGCCGACTCGCCGGTCGGCGCGTGGTACCAGGTGCTGCGCGGCAAGCCGAGCAATTCGCACTGTCGGGCAACGGAGAGTTGTGGGTGGCTGGTGTCGATGCATCGGCGCTTTCCTTCAGGTAAGCTCGGCAGATTTTTTTTTCAACCACTCGACCTCCATCTTCAGGCGGCCGATCTGTTCGTAAAGCTCCTGCTCGTTCGCGGCCTGCTCGTCGCGCCGCGTCCGGCCGTCCTCGAACAGCCCAACGGCCTGCTCCAGCAACTGCTTCTTCCAGGCCGTGACCTGGCTCGTGTGCATGCTGAACTCACTGGCCAGCTGCGCCGTCGTCTTGTCACCCCGGACCGCCGCCAAGGCCACCTTGGCCTTGAACGCCGCCCCAAACACCCGCCGCTTCCGCGTCATACGCCCACTCTCCTGATTCGGTCGTCTCCGCACCCGGAAACCACACCTTATCAGGGCGCCCAATTTCTGGGGTCCACCTCA
>DASXEJ010000104.1 GCA_036490175.1 Pirellulales bacterium
CGCGCACACGATTTGGCTCGCGGCGCGCGCACAGGGCATCGGCATGGGCTGGGTCTCGATCCTCGATCCGCGGGCAGTCACAGAAATCCTCGCGGTGCCGCCGCACTGGAAATTCATCGGCTATTTCTGTCTCGGCTATCCGCAGACCGACGATACCGTTCCCGAACTGGAGCAAAGCGGCTGGGAGCGACGGCGGCTGCCGGAGTCGGTCGTGATCCGCCGCTGAAGGCGGCCGGCGGGGCCCATCAAGCTTAACGCACGATATCGGGGCTGTACCAAAACAGGGCAGATAAGCTGGCATCTGCCTTGCTCTCCCAACCAAGGCTTGCCGCATTTTGCCGAACGCATCTCACGTCGCTCGGCACCCGCGGACAGCTTGTCGCCAATCGTGCCGCGCTACGCGACCGAACGGAATCGCGACGCGCGCAAGGGAGAGTACCGTGTTAACCTTCGCCTGTACCGGAGTGCTACACGCTTCGCGACTGATAGCCCTTGCCGGCGCCGTGCTCGCGCTGCCGCTCATCACACTTACAAGTGCGCATCCAGCTCAGGCCAAAGGAATCAGGCTCGACAGCTGCGTCGGCAGCTGGCACGCAAGCGGCTGCGCAACGATCTGGGCGCCGCTCGAAGACCCCAACATGCGGAAAGTCCCTCAGCCGGCTAACGATGCGGAACGCGCACGCGCCATAGAGCAGGACCGGCGCTGGGCGGCGCGTTGCCGGCCGACGCTGCGGCAAGACCGTTACGGCGTCCCACGATACCAATACGCTCGGCCCGGCTGCGAATTCGCCGTCGGCGAGTTTTAGGTCCCACCACGGCCTTGATCGCCAATTAGCGCTGCGCCAGCATTTCGTAACATGCACGGAACTCCATCGGAACCCGTCAGGCTAAAGTCTAGAGTGATCTCAGCGGCCGCCTCCTGTCAGACGGGATGGATTTGGCCTGTGGCTGCGAACGGAATGCCGGGTGCGAGCATGGTGTTTGGCTGACCAAGCGGCGAGGATGTATCGAGCACGTCTTCGGGGGCACCGAATGAGGCCATTGCCTGTACGGACTGGCTCGTCGCGGAGGCTAAGCCGCCAACCTGCCACTCTGTGCCGACTTGCCCCATCGAGGCCGCCGACGTGATCTGGTTGTTGCGGATGTCATAAACCTCGAACGCCCCGTTGTTGATGTCGCGCATCAGCACGTTGGTCTCATCGGCGCTCCCTGAAAAGTTGCCGAAGCCCGCCACCTGCCATTCCAGACCCACTTGGCCCATCGATGCTGCCGCGGTGATGGCGTTGTTGACGATGTCGTAGACCTCGAATCCTCCGGTGTGTCTGTCGCGCAGCAGCATGTCAGTCTCATTGGCGTTGCCGGAGAAATCGCCGAAGCCGGCCACCTGCCATTCGAGGCCCACCTGCCCCATTGGTGCCGCCGAGGTGATGGTGTTGTTGCGGATGTCGTAAAGCTCGAATGCGCCGGTATTGTTGTTGCGCATCAGCATGTCGGTTTCGTTCGCCCGGGTCGAGAAATCGCCGAAACCCGCGACCGACCATTCGAGGCCCACTTGCCCCATCGGCGCCGCCGATGTGATGGCGTTGTCGCTGATATCGTAGATTTCGAACGCTCCAGTATCGCTGTTGCGCATCAGCATGTCGGTTTCGCCGGCGCGTCCGAAAAAATCGCCGAAGCCTGCAACGGACCATTCCAAACCGACCTGCCCCATAGGGGAGGCGCTGGTGATGGTGTTGTTGCTGAGATCGTAGACCTCGAAAGCGCCGCTCGCGTTATTGCGCAGGATCACGTCCGAGGTATCGGCACCGTCGAAGCCGCCGACGCCGGCGACCTGCAAGCCAAGCCCAAACGGGCCCAGCGTATCGGCCGCCAGGATCGTGCTGTTGCCCAGATCGTAAATCTCGTAATCGCCGTCGCCACCATCACGCATGATGAGGTCGGCTGTCGTGCCGGACGGCGGCGGCCCATTTGTGGGCATGAGAGTGGTCACCGCAGTCTTGAAGGTGCTGCTTGTGTAGGTGGGACCGCTATTCGCGACTATCAAGCCCCAGCTGTCTTCGGTCGCCGTACCTTTGTTCGGTTCGTCGTATGCTTCGAAGGCGCTGAACGGAATATTCTGTTCGTTCGCAATTGGTAGAAAGTTTTGCCAAAACGTCTGCTCGTTGGCCAAGCTGGGCACGGACGATTGCGGAGGGTCCGTAAAGACGGGAGAAAATTGTGTATCTCCAGAAGAGGGCCAACCGGTCTCGCTGATTACGATTTCCTTATTTGGGTAAAGGGCTTCAAGCGTCTGATATATCTGACCGACATAGCCGGCCGCATTAGAAACTGAAATGCCATCCCAGTAGGCAAAAATATTGGCAAATATGACGCCGACTTCGGAGCTGTTGCCAAGGTTCGTAGCAATATAATATTGCGCGTGACTCGGGTTATAGGAAGAATCCACCCCACCGCTGCCATTTCGCAGATTGATATATTGAGCCTCATAGGTTTCAGCAGTGGCGAACTGCAGCTGCGAGAGTACGGACGCGGGAAGAGTCAGATTCTGCCTGACGTAATCAATCGCGTCTTCAAGGTCAGTGTCGTTCCAGCCTCCTACCTGGGTGATTTCTTCATTTCCAACGTCGACGAACGGCATTTTCGAAAAATCGCTGACGGGCAAGTTGTTCAACGTTGAGATAAGCAAGTTCAGTTCGGACATCACAGCAGGATCGTTCATGATAGCCGACCACGTCGCAGGCGGGCCTGGAGTAGATCCGTTCGGATTGGGGAGATAGACCGAAGGAATGACATCCAGTCCGTCGCCGATAGCATAATTGATCAAGGAACTCTGCTGATCGTCGAGCGTATAAATTCTCAGTGTGTTTGCGATGTTGTTGTTCGCAATAAAATCCACTTGCGCTTCCATTTGGGAAAGCGGCGGTGGCGGTCTTTCCCCAGGAATTTGGCCCGATTGAGTGTACGGACCGTAGTCCATAATGCGAAGTAAGGGCGCTTCCGACATGGCTACTCGTTGCCTCGCGTCTATGATTGCCAGAGACACTCATATACAACTTTAAATTATCATCGTAAAAACGTTCAATCAAGCCGATTCGGCGCGCCGAGGCCATGAGCGCCGGCCGACGACAGCTTACTAGTGAGTTCCGCGCGTCAGGTGCGACGCGCTGATGAGGGCGTGCGCTATTGTTCCGGGCTACCCGCGCGCCGTCGTTTCGGAGTGCTGCGTGGCCGTGCTCGAACCTGACCGCAGCATCTTTGCGGGCAAAAAAAAGCGCGCGTAGCGCGCGACGACTTTCGGATCGAGCTGCTTGTAGGCAGCGTCGGGCAGGCGATGCCA
>DASXEJ010000105.1 GCA_036490175.1 Pirellulales bacterium
CCGCCGTGTTCAGTCCGCGTACGTTAAAACCTTCGCGCAGAATCACGCCACCGCCCAGAAACCCCAGCCCGCTGACGATGTACGACGCGATGCGCGTGGGACTGCTCGAGTCATCCATCAGCCGCGACAGCGACACGAACAACGCCGCGCCCAGCGCGACCAGCGTATTCGTCCGCAGCCCGGCCGGGTGCTGCCGAAACTGCCGCTCCAAGCCAATCGCCACGCCCAACAGCATGGCCACCAGCGTATTCGCGATGAAATGCCAGATTTCCATGCGTCATCCCGGTGTTGGGCATCACGCAGCCGAGAGTGGCCGCGGTCCGAAAGAATATACCCTGCGAAGCCTCACGGTGGCACGTAGCCGCTTGGGGTCGACACGGGTCAGTTCTTAACTTTGAACAGCCACCTCGTGGCTTCGAGCAAGGCGTGGGGCGCACCGTGTCGGTTTTTGCGACCAAAGTATGATGCAAGTGGCCGTAGTGGTTGCCGCCAGTGCGACTTGCTCGGTACGATGATTCGAGGGGCGCCTTTCGTCGTATTTGTAGTTGCAACGCTATGCGCTCCGTTTTAAGCATCGTCGTGCTGGTTGTGGTCGCGCTACCTTGCCAGGCCGAGGGCGGGAACGACCCCGCCGACGGGCGTTTCGAGCTCCCGGCAGAACGTTGGGCGCCGATTGATTCGAGAGCCGAGTGGATCGTTGCGGGTCCAGACGGTCGAACGTGGCGGCAGGCAAAACTGCCGGACGATAATCTGCGGACGCTTCGCGAGATCAAACGGTCTTTGGAATCCGAAATCAACCAGCGCTCGCCCCTAATTTCTGCGGCCACTTTGGCACTAATTGATGGTCGTGGCGGCGCATGGTTCTATGTAAGCGATAACAGCTTATTGCTCGGCTTCGACGGGCGTCGCTGGGTGGAACGCAGTGCGGGCCCCAACTGCCGGTTTCTCGGCAAGTGCCCGACGAAGGGCCAACTCGACTTGGAAGAGCGAAACCGGGCAATCGGGGATAGCTGCTGGTTTATCGACTTCGGCGGGATTCACCGGTTCGACGGCCGTGAGTGGTCCTATTTTGAGTTGCCCGATAACGGTGAAGGCGGATCGCCACTGCTGGCTGTCAGCCCCGATGGCAAATCGGCCGTAGCTCATATTCCGAAAACTTCCGACTTCTGGGTCTGGCACAACGCCCGGTGGTCGCTTGGCAGGAAGTTCGAACGCTCATCCACAACTGAAACACCAACCGTGCGGCAATTAGTCATAACGGACGAAGGTGTCGTTTGGTACGGAACGCGCAGAGAGGGTGCCGGATCATTCCATTCGCCAATCCTCCGCGCTGAGCCCAAGAATTTCGAAACACTGCTCAGGGACTTAGGCTCGCGGCACTTCGACACGCGGGAGCTAGCGTCGAAAACGATCGTGGAGATTGGATTGGGCGTGCTGCCACGACTCGGAACTGAGTTCGCCGAGGCCACGGATCCTGAAATTCGACACCGATTGAAGGAGGCGGAGAAGGCATTGGTCTCTGCCTTAATCGAGCCTTCGAACCGCGACAAGGAATTTCGGATTGGCAAAGTCGTCGCGTCCGGCCTGCTCGCCCTCTACCAGGACCCTGGTGGGCGTCTGCTGTTCATCGTGCGATCCGTGAGCAATCAGGCCCACGGCTCCGCATTGATCATTCGGCAGCTCGACGGTACGCAGACGCTCGTCTCGCGGGCCGAACTCGGCAACCAATGGCCCGCAGCGTCGAATGATGGGTTCCAGTGGCCCTTGGATGCCGCAATTCTGACGCCGTCTGGAAGCGCCTTTTGGTTGTCGGCCTTGAATGGTTCACGACCGATAAGCTTGATCAAGCTCCGCAGCGGAGCGGTGGCTGATGAACTGCCCGACGTTGAGCACAGGTGGTTGCAGGCCGTGGACCGCGACGGCCACGTGTTTGCGGCGGGCTCGGACCCTCCGTATACCCAGCTAGTCATGGTTTATAGCCCAGCGGTTCGCGACGACCGGTGGATGCCAAAAGTCACCACGCTTGAGGGGCATTTCCATCGCGCCTTCGTCGCTGCAGGCGGCTCGGTATGGGCGGTACGGCGCGATGCGCCGTTGATGCAGTTCGACGGAAGGCAATGGAAGTCGCTCACGCTAGGCGCACAAACCAGCGAAATCGTTGTTGGAAATCATGACGTGGTCGTCATCGACGCGGACGTCAACGGCAAACACTCTTACTCGCTAATACAGCGCGATCGGCTCATTGGAACGGATTTCGACCTGCATGTGTTAGTTCAGCGCCATCGGCAGCTCATCCGTCGTAGCTTCCCCTCGACGATGCAGGCGACCGACCATATGAATTCAACACTGTTCTTAGCATGTGACTCGCTCGACAACATTTGGGTCCGTAAAGATCGTGACGTGCGGGTATTATCCGGCGAAAAATGGATCGGCGTTGCCGGACTCGTCGCCTCAATAACACCGGTTGGGGATGGTAGCAAGCTTTACCTGCACAGCCTTCAGGAGCATGGATCACTTCTTGTATCGGCCCGCGATAGCCGACTGCGATTCGAGCCGATTTCCGGCGTCGCGGAAGTTGGGAATTACGGTCTCGGCCGCCTCGACTCTAGAGGTGCGATGTGGGCGAACATATCCATTTCAGTGAACCCGCCACCGTTTGACCCGCCGCAATTGTTCGGCCGCATTAATGACAAGGGGCTAGTCGAAACAATTAGCTGTTCCGGCAAACCAATTCTTACTGATGATGCGGAGAACGTCTGGCTCACCGACATCGAAAACAGGCCGGGCAATGAATTGAACGTCTGGCGCGGCGGTCGACTGATAGGGCATCTTGCACTCCCGGGCACCGATCGCATTTGGCGCGGGTTTTCAGACCGCTTAGGTTCTGCGTGGTTTTGGACTGCGTCCGGGTTGCAACGGGTCGTGGCTGATGCTCCTTCGTACGACCACTTTCGCACAACATGCACGGTCGCCCTGGAGGCAGTCTCGCCACAGAGAAGCTATAGCGATTACAGCCAGCTTGGATATCTCATGGTCGCAACACCCGCATCCAACCCGACCCGGATACAACTGATTCACCTTCCGACCGATCCATGACACCGGCCGATTTCACGCAATTCCGAACTGCGCGGCAGTCCGCCGTGCGAAGCTTTTCACGCCTCACGCGCGCCGCTGCGCTGTGGTCGTACCTGATGATCGCTATGGCCTTCGGGCCCATTGCGCCCCGCTTGATGGCCGCTGACCCCGAAGTTGTCGTCGAATCATGGGATTGGACTACCGACGCCCGCGTCTTGGACGATGGTTCGATTTGGGCGGTGGTCGATGGCATGGGACTGGTGCGGTTTGACGGCGCTGCATGGCAGCAAATGGGAGAACAGTTCGAGATCCTGGCGGCCGGCCGCAGTGGGACCGTTGTAGCAACAAACGGAGAAACCTACCGCTTATTTGAAGGGAAGCAACGCATTGCAGAGCGCGGCACGCTAAAAGCCTTGTTGCAGCATGAACGCGCGCGGGTCGTACGCGCGTTCCAGCGTCCCCCGATTCCCGAGGTAATGGAGCGACCGGCCTTTGCGATCGTCGCGGATCGGGACGCGAATCTCTGGGTCCGCGATGGCAACCGCCTGTTAGTGCTGGTCGGCGACGAATGGGTCGACGCCCGCGGAGCTTTAGAGGATGCCGTCGGAGCGAGCGAGATCGACGAGTTGGCGGCCATCGGAGGGGCGAAAGTTTACGCCGCTTCATACTACAGGCGCGCACGTTTTCCACTGCTGGGACAAATTCGTGGCGGCCGCCTGCATTTTGAAAAAATCCAATTGGCTGTCGACACATTCGCCGATGAAAACCAAACCATCTTACCCGACGGCCACGGGAACTTGTGGATCGGCTGCATGACGGGCCGCCCCCTGGCCAGCGGCGGCTTTGAGATCTCCGGTAATGCACTTGTCCGGGTCGGCGAGCGAGAAACTGTTGAACTCTGTCGTGGGTCCGGTTGGCCGGTGGCAATCGACTCCCCCGGAAACCTTTGGTTTCGCGAGCCGTGGGACGAGCCGCCGGGACAGTTGAATTGCTGGCGCGACGGTAAGTCGCAGACACTCCATCTCGCTGACTCCGGCGCAATTAATGGCGTGTTTTGCGACCGGCTGGGGTCGGTCTACGTGTTGGCGTCGGAAGCGTTGTACCATCTCACTGCAAATGCGCCGCGCTGGGACCGGTTTCGCCTGGATGCAACTTGGCACTTGCAAAACTTGCCGAACCAAGTTTTTTACGCGGCCTATAGCAAGCTCGGCTTTATTGCCCTTTGGGGCGAGGGACCCGGCCGCACGGTGTTTAGAATCGTGCTGCCACGGTAATCTGCGCAGCCCGAACCAATTATCGGCGGGCGGCATGTTGAGCGATTCACCAAGTGCCAGCTCCAGTGGCTCCGCCCGTTCAATCCTTCAAATTAAACAGCCGCTTAAAAGCTTCGAGCAGCCCATGCGGCACGCCTTGCTTGGCTTCGTCGCGCAGGGATTCGAGGGGCGGGTGGAGGAGCTTGTTGATGAGGCGCTCGAAGGATTGCGTGATTTCAGCGCGCGAGCGGTCGGGCAGGTCGGGGAGTTTATTGAAGAGCCGGCGGAGCTCGTCGTTCTTGTGCTGCTGCCAGTCTTGTTTGACGCGCTGAATGATCGGCGCGGTGGCCCAGTGGTTCAGGTCGGCCATGAAGCGGGCCGTTTCCTGCTCGACGATGGCCTTGGCCTTGGGCCATTGCCGGGCTCGTTCCTGGCGGTTGCGCTCGCAGGCCTCGTGCAGATCGTCCAACGAATACAAATACACGTTGAGCGCGTCGCCAATGGCGGGCTCGAAGTCGCGGGGCACGGCCAGGTCGAGGATGAATAGGTCGCGCTGATAACGCTCTGCCTCGAGCTGCCGATACATTTCTAGCGTCACGATCGGCTGTTCGGCGCCGGTGGTGCTGACCACCAGGTCGGCGGCGGCCAGGGCTTCGGCCAGTTGCTCCCAGGCGATCGCGGTCCCCTGCCAGCGCTCGGCCAGCTCGCG
>DASXEJ010000106.1 GCA_036490175.1 Pirellulales bacterium
TGCTGCCAATTCTGGGCATGGGCGGGTCGGCGATGGTGCAATTGTTCACCAGTTCGTACGGCGTCAAGCTGTTGCCGCTTGATGAGCGCGTGGCCATGGTACGGCATGCCTACGACAGCGGAATTCGCTACTTCGACACGGCGCGTGTCTACGGCGAGAGCGAGCAGATCATGGGACGCGGGCTAAAAGGAGTCCGCGACAACGTCTATATCGCCACCAAATGTCACATGACCGAACCCGGTCAGGTCCGCAAATCGGTCGAAACGTCGCTCGTGCAGCTCGATACTGATTACGTCGACTGCGTGCAGATTCACAGTCCCGCCATCGAACGAGTTGGGTTCGAGGGAGCGATGAAACTGCACGCCGAGCTAGTCAAGCTGCGCGACGAAAAAATGTTGCGATTTATCGGTCTGACGACGCACATCGTATTCGAAGACGTGCTCAAGATGATCTCGACCGGCGGCTTTGATCAGGTGCTGCTGGCCTACGGATATTTCCGCAAAGGTATGGATACGATCCTCTCGAATCGCAACGTCGAGTATCGCGATATGTGCCTGACCAAGGCGACCGACCTGGGCATGGCTATCGTCGCGATGAAGGTCATGGGGGCCAACATCTTCAGCCATAACGCCAAGAACCTGGTCGCCGACGCCGACCCAGTGCAATTGGAAAAACTGCCGCCAGCGGCCATCCGCTGGGTGTTGCAAGATCCACGAATCTCGTTGCTCAATATCGGCGTTTCGATGCCCCAGGATATCGACCGCAATCTTAGGACGCTGACCGGCAATCTGGCCTTCACCAACGAAGATCGCACGCTGTTGGCTGACTTCGCCGCCAAAGCCTACGAGGCCGAAGTGGTGAAAAAAATGAAGGTGACTTAGGACGAGTCGTAGGCTACGATTCCCGCGCGCGATCCCTGAATAGGGGCACCGCGGGACAAACCACGGATGGTCGACCAAATGAGATACTGTGCTTGCCTTGCGATACTTGGTGGCGCCCTGCTCTCGATCGGGGCCGATCGCGTCGAATCAGACAAAGATCGAATCCAGGGCGACTGGCAAGTTGTCTCATTCGAGCGAAATGGTGAGCAGCTAAAAGACGCCGTCGGCGACGTTGATCGATTCGTCGATGGAAAGGTACTGCTTGTCGAGAAAGACGACCCTTGCGAGACGTGCGAATTCGTCGTCGCGTTGTTTCCTGACGAAGATCCCAAGCAAATCGACTTCAAATACACCGGCCCAGAGCGAGACGACATTGAGCCCGGCAAAGACACCATGCGGGGTATCTATCAGTGGCAGGGAGAGCAGCTGGTTATCTGCATGGGGGTCGGTGGTGGCGAGCGACCTACGGAATTCACGGCCCCCAAAGGAACGGAATTCTCTCTGGAACGCCTCAAGCGAATTCGATGATGTAAGAGCTATCCGCGCCGTGAGTCAATCACATCGCGAATGATTGCCTGTAGGTCGTAACGCAGCCGAAAGTCGATCGTGGCCCGCAGTCTGCCTAGGTCGGGCACCCGGCTACGCACATCTTCAAAATCCGCCGAATAGGCTTCGGCGTAACTCTGGAAAATAATCGTCAGGCGAGAGTCGATCGCGGCCACAACCTGCTGGGCAAGATCGAGAATGCTTACCGCCTGGTCGCTGCCGACGTTGAACACGCGGCCCAGTGCCGCCGGTGTGCCCACGAGCGCGAGCACCGCAGCGACCACGTCCGCGACATGGGCGAAACAACGCACCTGCTGGCCATCGTCGTGCACTACTAATGGACCGCCGACCAAAGCGGCATCGATCAAACGCGGCAAAACCATGCCATACGCCCCACTCTGCCGCGGGCCGACGACGTTGAAGAACCGGGCGATGACTACAGGCAGACCATGTTCGCGCGCATACGCCAGGGCCAGAAACTCGTCGACCGCCTTCGATACTCCGTATGACCAGCGTGCCCGGGTTGTGGGCCCGAAGACCAGATCATCTTCCTCGGTCCATTTCGGCAGGGGGTTCTTGCCGTAGACCTCGCTTGTGCTGGCAAGAAACAACTTTGTTAGCTGCCCCTGGTCGGACCGCAGCTTGAGTTCTCTCAGCAGTAGCTCGGTGGGAAATATATTTGTCTCGATCGTGCGGACCGGATTGCTGGCAATGAGTTGCACGCCCACCGCGGCGGCCAGATGGTAGACGCAGTCGACATCGTCCAGCAGTTGCCGTATCAGCCCGCGATCGGCCACCGAACCGCGCACGTAGGTAAATCCGGCTTGCTGCCTGGCCGAGTCGAGATTCGAGGTATTGCCTGTCGACTCGTCGTCGACCACGATCACCTGTTCGCCGCGCGCCAAGAGAGCATCGGCCAAATGACTGCCGATAAAGCCGGCCCCCCCGGTGATTAGCGATCGGGTCAAAATCAGTCTCTTCTGTGGATTGGGGGTCAGTCGCCCTGCGATGGCCGCCCACTCGCCAGGGAGGTGGCAGCGACGACGCATTCTAATGCGAAAAGGCCCGACCTGACGACCGCTGGCAATGGACTTCCTCCGGGCAAAACTGAATCTTGTCCGCCATCACGTCATAAAGTAGGATATTGCGTTCCCAATCCCCGATAGCTCAGTTGGTAGAGCGAGCGGCTGTTAACCGCTAGGTCCTAGGTTCGAGTCCTAGTCGGGGAGCCTAAGGTCGGCCATCGAGCAGTGCCGACCCCCGAGTTTAATGAAAAACGCCGAGGCGAGAGTCGCCTCGGCGTTTTCGTTGCGCCCCGACAAATTCCGAGAGCACGCCAAGAATCACGCCGAACTTACGTCCGAATTAACGGCAGTCGAACAGCAGATCCCGGGTTGCCGAGAGCGCGCTCTCGCTGGGCAGCTGACGTCCAAAGTGCGCCGCGAGGTGGTCTAAACTTTCGGCTGCTGGCCCATTCAACCGACCCGCAAGTTAACTCGACTCAATCGGGGAATCGCCAATCGTGCGCGAAGATCCCGATATCCTAGAGAGTCGATATTCGCCAGAAAAATGCGCATCTCAAAAATCTGCCCAGCTTGCCTCATCGACCACGACCATCATCATCTTGGCATCGCGTCTGGGTCAGCGTATAGCGTTCCTGGGAACGGCGTGGCGCTCAGCTCTATCTCGCCGGATCGCCATTTCGGCAATCGCAAACGTAGGATTTCAGCTGGCCGAAATCGCCAGAATTGACTGGATGTGACGCACGACAAGAGGTAACTGTCTCCTACTTCCGCGTGATCGCGACTGCCGACTGTCGGCGCGGATCGCTGCGGACCGAAGAGGAGACGACGATGACCGCGCTTAAAACAACGACGTCCAAGAGACGCAAAAAGTCGAAAACCGCAGCGTCGAACAGTGAAAGACCTGTTGCACAGTCGCGGAATGCGAAACGACGGCAGAGGCGGACCAGCTAGATCGTTTCAAGGTGTTCACGGTCAATTAATTCATGCGCCGTACTTCCTTCTGGAGCTACTGGCGCTCGACACGCCGTCTCGAGCCAAGCCCACGATCGTCGCTGGCATTTCCGCGTGCGTCGCGCTAACTGCCAAGGAACGGGTTCGAGTCCGGAACGGGGAAGCTCGTGTCAGTAAAACCGATGTTGGATCCATCGAGCGGCGCCCCCAAAGTTACTCCGTGCCCGAGTATCTGGGTCCCGTCGCTCCGATTAACTCAGAGGCGGTCGCACCATAGTCCGCCATGATGGAGAGATTATTCGTCCAGTCCGTTAGCTTGGCGTCTGGTGCTGCGATGTTGTTTGCTAGGAACTCGTTGAGACCGTCCTGGGTGAACAAAGATAATTCACCGCTGCTCACCAAATTGGTCGCCATTGCGACCGGCGATGCGACGAGCACGAAAGCCATCGCGAGAGCGACGGCGGCTCCTTGAGCAATGCGTCGATATGCCAGGCCAATGAGCAGCGCGAGACCAGTGCCCGCCAGGCAAATCGCGCTCGGCTCGGGCACTGGGTTACCGGTGATCGCGAAAGCCAAGTCGTATGGCGGATTAGCGGCGTTTCCAGCCGACGAGTTCCAGGGAGTAGGATATCCGCCGAGAGCCGCACTTCCCCAGGCCGCGGCGTCCCCAAGATTGCTGGCTGGTGTCGTTGTATCCCAGCCGAAAATTGCGGTCACGCCGTTCGCCGTGGCTCCGGGCTGGGCTTCCACGTTGAGCCAATAGGTTCCCGGGCCTAGGGTCTGAGGGGCGATGTTGAAGTCGTATTCATAGATGGTCGTATCGGATCCTATGAATCCCGCCACGGGATCATAGAACGCCTCGCCCAGCGTCACGGCGACCAACGACGTTGATGTCGGAGCGGTAGTCGATTGCCAGAGCGGAGGGTTTACGGGCAAGCTGGGCGACAGACCATTATCGGTGTGGAGACTGAGCGAGAAAGTTACGTCGCTGGCGCCCAGGGCAGGCAAATTGTCGCTGAGAAACGCTCCAAAGACGTGCAAATCCGTGACCTGCGTGGTCTGTGTAATCGGAAAATCGTCGGCCAGGATTCTCGGCACCGTGTCATTGACGGCAAAAGCAGCCGTACTCGCGTTGGGAAGTTGCTGGTAGACGATTGGATTAGCCAGCGATCCCCTTGCCGCGACGGCAACGGTTATTACAGCAACCAGCAGGGCCGACGTTAGATGGTTACACTTCGAGAGCGAGAAGTGACTCGATGTGCACCTGAGCGTTCTCCTTATGTTCATAGGCTGAACTATCGCGGTGGTTGTCGAGCTGTCCGTTTCTGGACGGCGCGCTATTGAAATTGGACTCAATGCTGCGGGAATTCTCCGTCGTCGGCGGCGGTAAGTTAGAAAAGTGATACCTACCGCACCGATTCCGAGCGACACCAAACTACTGGGTTCGGGAACCGAAGACGTATAGAGCCTGAACGCCATGTCCTCCGAGGACGAACTGATCCCCTGCGGGCCGTCGATATTATCTTGGTAGAACAGGGGGGCAAAGCCTGGCACTGGAACCCCATTGGCAATTCCCCCGACGATGGCATCATCCTGGAAATGCCATACGGGAGACACGGCCGGGCCGATGTTCTGTTCGCCAGGACTGACCGGTGCGAACAGAGGGTTTGTCAGCCCGTAGTCCCGATTGTGCCAGCCCCAGCCAATGTTCGGATCGCTGGTTAGTGCCGTAATGCTCATCCAATAGATAGTGTTTGCCTGCTCCTTGAAGGGAACGGCCAGCTCGCCGTTGTACTGGTAAAGATGGTCGCCGGGAGTGGCGGTGTTGATCTGTTTTTCGGTAAAGGTGCCGGAGGCGGGACTCAGTGCTCCCAGATTGACGATCGAACTCGAAAGGAGGGAGCCGGGATGGCTTACCACACCGTTGAGTGCCGGAACGTCGGAAGAAAACGAGATCTGGAACTGAGTCACGCCGTTATCGATGATGTTGTTGGCATACGAGCCCCACCATTGGACGTGCACGACGGGCGTCGAAAGCTTGTCAGAGAAGTCATCAGCCACGTAGCTGCCATTGTAACCCGTGCTTGTTGAATTCAGATAAGCAGTGCTTCGCTCATCGTGGCCAAAGTACAGCGCCCCGCCCGCGCTCGGTCCCATGCCGTCGTTGAGCGGAAGTTGTTCGAACTTCAGGATTTCGCCGGGAAGCGGATCAGCGAGGGCCGGGGTGACGCAAACAAAAGCAAGGGCTACGATGCTAAAAGCGTAGCGGCGGATGGTTGAAGAATTCATGTGACATATCCCTTTGCAAGAAAGGCGGAAGGTAATTGACGAGTAATCACGATCTGACCTGGTGGACGCGATATTGCTGTCGGTGAAATTCAGGCGTTTTTCTTTGGGTAACATGTGGACCATGTGTTGATTCGTCCCCGAGACGGTACGCCCGGCTCGGGGAGCGCCATTGACCTACAAACCGGCGTGCGAATCGACGAACTTACGCAGAGAATCGAAACGCTTCTCGGTGACCAATGACTTCAGGATCGGCTTGCAGTCGATCGACCGCGTTGCGTCCTTGCACAAATAAAGGTCCGCCCCGCGAAAACAAGCCTGCCTCTCGTCTTCGGCGTCGTAGTGATCAGCGATTGCAAATAGCCTCGCTGCAACAGCCAACTCGCGCAGCATTTCCAGAAAATCGAAGCCAAGCATATCAGGCAGATGAACATTGATCATCCACAGGGCGGGATGACCGCGCGGTGCAAATTGGATGGCGGCACGACCGCTTGTCAAAAAGTGGACACTCCAACCGTGCTCGCCAGCCAGCGCGGTCAGGTCGCGATAATCTTTGGGGCAAGGATCGATTACTACAATGTGTGATTCAGAGCCGAGACGTCGTAACATGGTTTCCTCCCAGTGTTGCCGGTCCCGCTCTATTCGCCGCGATCCTGACGATTCAGTTCGATCAGGCATCACTTGCGACGAGCGCAACAGCGGCAAAAAACGTCAACGATTGGATGCGGACTTGATGTTGCCCGAATTTGTTCCAACGCCATAGGCCTCGGAGCACTCAAGCACTCATACGACGAACTGTTAAAGCACGCGCCGTGCCAGAACACATGACGACGGTGCAAGTGCGCGCCGAAGAGCAACAAGCGGTTGAAGTTAAGCGCAAGAGAATTGCTTCTCGACAGAGAGCGTGCCAATTGGGCACACAGCGTACGGCCAACGATATGCGGCGCAACGCAACGATGTTGTTGCACTGCGCCGCAATAACAGCGCTAACAATTGATGCGTTATTCCGCAATTTGGAAGCGATCGCTGGACCTGCCGCGAAGTGACGATTCAGAGGTCCTCGACCACAGTGCGGACACGGGTGGTTGCGAACAGTCGCACGCGCCGGGTCGCCACCTTACGGCTGTATCTTGCGCGGTCGTCCCCGACGAGGCGCAGGGATCGAGATTCCGTAATAAATGATCTTGCGAGCAAGGCTCGTGCGATCCATGTCGAGCAATGCCGCCGCGGCGCTTTGGTTATAGAACGTGTGCGCAAGCGTAACTCGTATGTGTTCACGTTCCACTTCGGCCATTGTCGACCACGGTGCTTCGTGCGCATTCGCGCGCGGTTCTGGGCCGGACTCTGTTGGAACCGGCATTTGCGACTGCCTTCGGTCGAATGGAATCGCTTCTGCGTTGATCAGGTCGCTCGACGCGAAGATGACGGCACGTTCCACGACGTTTTGCAGCTCTCGCACGTTGCCTGGCCAGGGATGGGACTTCAGGGCGGCAATAGCCGCTGGCGAAAAACGCTTCCGTGGCACTCCCTGCTCACAGGCGATCGTGTCGAGAAAATGGCTGGCAAGCGACTCGATCTCTTCGGTTCGCCGGGACAGAGCCAAGGTTTCAAACGACACCACATTCAGGCGATAGAACAAATCGAGACGAAATCGCCCCTCGCGCACTTCATCGGCCAGATCGCGATTCGTGGCGGCGATAATTCGAACATCGATGGGAACCGGCCGTTCACTTCCCACGGGGATAACGACCCGTTCCTGGATCGCGCGCAGCAGCTTGGATTGAAGATCGGGAGCGAGCTCGCCAATCTCATCCAATAGGATTGTTCCCCTTTCGGCCGCGCGAAAACAACCCAATCGTTCGTAATCGGCGCCCGTGAACGCCCCCTTAATGTGGCCAAAGAGATGGCTAGCGAAAAGCTCGCCGGATAGGGCGGTGCAATCGACCGGGATGAATGGGGCACCAGAGCGAGGACTCTGCCCATGGATGGCACGGGCAATGAGCTCTTTGCCTGTACCACTGGGACCAATGATCAACACATTCGATGAGTAGGCTGCGACCCGGTCGATTCGTTCTCGTAACGCGCGCATCCATGCGGACTGGCCGACGAGTTTTGTCAGGCCCATTAGCAACGACTCTTTGGACCGGAGCAGATCTTCGGGCGCAAGCGTCCCGCTACGATTGCGCGAGCCAAGCCACCCCCATGGGGCTCGGACACGTCCAAACGTCTTCACGAGGCACAGTGGCGAGTCGTCGCTTTCCTCGCGGCACACGGAATTCGCGCTTGGTAAGCGACCAGTCCGCGAGACACGTTGAAATCCCTTAAGATGACAGCCAGCCCGGGCAACTTCTTGCCACTGAAAGTACCTAACAACCTCGCGCACGCAATAATGGTCAATTCGTGACCACTTGTCACTCGAATTCTGCGAATATCCCCAGATTATTGGAATTCTGCCGTTATCCGCGCTCGCCTCTCTCAGGCGCCTCCGGATGTAAGCTTCGCGAAACTTCCGGATCTTCCGCCCAACGGATCGAGAAAATAGGAGCATCGTAAAGCTGGGGAGGCAGATCGAATCGCGCCGCGTAACCATTCCTGGCCTGGCGCCAGCGCAGAGCCGCCCTGTACTAAAACTATGGTAACTTAATTGTGCATGAGCGCTTGCGACTTCGAAGTCGCCCGGGCTGGCTCACTGCCGTTAACTCGTATGGCGGCGGTTCGATTCCGTCCCTGGGAGACGTATTCCGAGAGAAACTCAAGGCCTCAACGGCAAGATTGTGCCGGTTTCGGCTGGCCTAAATCGGCACCCGGACGCAGCACACCTGTCAAGCTGTTCGATGCTGCGCGTCCGCAATAGAGAGGCTGGATTCAACGACACGACGATGATTAACGCATGCCGTGAACAGCGGAGCAGTTCGTTTTCCTCAGGCTGCCATCTTCGCGCTCCGACGGGTCAACGTTACGAGTTCTGCTTGAAGTCGTCGCGAGACAGTCAAATCGCGGCGATGAAAGCGATCCCCGTTGCAGTTGTAGAACAAGATCGTGCGACCGGCGGCATCCCAGAGCGCCGAAAAACGCACGGCGCGAGGACCGTACAGAATAAAGTGCAGGCCATATGCATCGCCGTGTCGCACAAGAATTCTCTCCTGCAACCGAAACGCGCCCAGCAGACGTTGCTGGCGGTCGCAGAATGCCTTTTGAACTAAGTCACGCAGCTCGTGCAACGTCGAGATCTCTGCAACGTCGGTGGCCATTGCCAGTTTAATCCCCTGATCGCGGACAATTCGTGATAATGAAGCCACGCGTCGGCGAGACTTCAATCACGAACGTTATCGTCTGGTTAGGCGCTAGCAATTTGTCGTGAGATCGCTACAGAATGGCCGCACTTTGGCCGCTGAGCCTGCTAGCACTTTAAAGTGCGCCAAGATTTCGGGATTTGACGACGCTTAAGCCGATGGCGCTCAACGGATTCTTGCAGCGTGATGGGACGTTAATCCGCTATTGCCAGTTTCAATGCATTTGCGGGGAGCGCCACAGCGGTGGACCCTATTTGCTAGGGAATGGCTTTCGCGAATGCTGCGAGATTTACGGCAATCCAAAGGTAGTGACGCTATAACCGCCCCGCGCCAGGAATGCCCCTGGTTCGAGGTCTACGATGACGTTTCGCAGGCGGTGTCGCAGGCCCCCGAAACCAGAAGGTCCAACTGGAAATGCGACCACACCGGTCAGAAACCGGTTGCTCGGCACGCCTGCATCAATCACACTTAAGTCCTCTTTTGATGGCATTTTCGGGAACGATCGGCCGCGCTGAACGCCTTATCTCGCATGACCGACATCACACGCATTCTGACCGCAGCGGACGCGGGTGGCGCGAGCGCCGCCGACGAGCTGCTGCCGCTGGTATATGCTGAGCTGCGCCGTTTAGCGAGGCACAGGCTTACCAAGGAACACCCCGGACAGACGTTAGACGCCACGGGCCTGGTTCACGAAGCCTTTCTACGGCTCATGCCGGCTGGTCGCGCCGCCGGGCAAGAACAGCACTGGCAGGGTCGTGCCCACTTCTTTGCGGCCGCGGCCGAGGCGATGCGCCGGATCCTTGTGGAAAGTGCTCGGCGCAAGCGCAGCCTCAAACATGGCGGGAATCTGCATCGCCACTCGACCAATGATTTGCATCTGGCCGTTGAGGTACCGCCGGATGACGTGCTAGCTGTTGATGAGTCACTCGAAAGGCTGGCCGCGATCGACGCTCAGGCCGCTCAAGTCGTCAAGCTGCATTTTTTTGCGGGTATGACGCTCGACGAGGTCGCCGCTGCCTTGGAAATCTCAAGCCGCACGGCACATCGAAACTGGGCGTTTGCCCGGGCTTGTCTTGCACGAATGCTTGGCAAAACCGAGGAGTAAATTTCGTGCCGGCTGATTTCCCAAAAACTTTGGCAGCTTTTTCGAGCGGGCGTCGCACTGAATAATGACGACCGGCGTAAGGCGCTGCATCAATGATGATTCCCATCTCCGAAGCAAAAGAGATATTTGGTCGAGCCATAGAGCTCGAACGTGGTGCTGCGCGGACGGCATTTCTTGATGGCGCTTGTGACGGCAGTCGTCGGTTACGACAGGAAATCGACGAGTTAATCTCCGCGTGGGAAGGCGCCGGTAGTTTTCTAAACCAATCGGCAGCAGCGACCGTCGTCGCTACGTTTTCAGAAGATTGCGCGCTGGATCGGCTGGGCACAGTCATCGGACGCTACAAGCTCCTGGAACAGATTGGCGACGGCGGCATGGGCGTGGTGTTCATGGCTGAACAGCAAGTCCCCATGCGGCGGCGGGTTGCGTTGAAGATCATTAAGCCGGGTATGGATACGCGGCAGGTGATTGCCCGCTTCGATGCGGAACGTCAGGCCCTAGCGCTGATGGACCATCCCAACATCGCGCGGGCGCTCGACGCCGGTATGACCGAGTCTGGGCGACCTTACTTCGTGATGGAGTTGGTGCGCGGTATTCCGATTACGGACTATGCGGATAAAAACCGTCTCAGCATCTCGGTCCGCCTGCAATTGTTCGTGCAGGTTTGTCACGCCGTACAGCACGCGCATCAAAACGGAATCATCCACCGCGACCTCAAGCCGACAAACGTGCTGGTCACCTTGCACGACGGAGTCGGCGTGCCGAAAGTGATCGACTTTGGCGTGGCCAAGGCAACCAACGGACAGCTCACGGACAAGACCCTGGTCACGAATTTCAGCCAGATGATTGGCACTCCGTCCTATATGAGTCCGGAGCAGGCCGAGATGTCTGGCCTCGACGTGGACACGCGCAGCGATATTTATTCGCTCGGCGTGCTGCTCTACGAACTGCTGACGGGGACGACGCCATTTGACAAGACGAGGTTGCACGAAGCGTCATACGACGAAATGCGCCGCATCATTCGCGAAGAAGAGCCGATCACGCCCAGCTCCTTGGCCTGTACCCTTGGCCGGACGGCGACTTCTCTGGCTGCCGGTCAGGACGTCGATCCGGGCAGCTATACGCGCCTGTTGCGTGGCGATCTCGACTGGATCGTGATGAAGGCCTTGGAAAAGGACCGCGCTCGGCGCTATCCAACCGCAAACGAGCTGGCGCGTGATGTCGAGCGCCATTTGCGTGACGAGCCCATCGATGCCCGCCCGCCATCGGCCGCTTATCGGTTTCGAACATTCGCGCGCCGCAATCGTGGGGCGATCATCACTACTACGGTGGTTGTCGCTGCTCTCGTCGCTGGCACGATTACCAGCACCTGGCAGGCAATTCGCGCTCGGCAGGCCGAAGCCATTGCCGAGGCCGGTCGCAACGAGGCGGAAGTGCAACGGCGACGCGCGGAGGTAAACTTCCAAAAGGCGCGTCAGGCCGTCGACAAGTACGTCGCGTCGGTCCGTGACAGCAAACTTTTGAGTGAAGAGACCCACCAGCCGCTGCGCAAGGAGCTGATCGAATCCACTTTGGCCTACTACCGCCAATTCGTGGAACAGTACCAGAACGATCCGACGCTGCAGCCGGAATTGGGATCGACCTATGTCCACATAGGCCAGATCAATAATGATATCGGCTCGAAAGAGCAAGCGTGCGAGTGGTTTCGAAAGGGAGTGGACGTCTATCAGCGATTGTGTTGCCAGAATCCCGACAATGTCGACTACCAATGCATGCTCGTCGATGCGCTCAATGGTTCAGCTGCTGTGCTGCGCGATTCTGGACATCCGGTCGAAAGCGCGCGGGCGTCGCAGCGCTCGCTCGAAATCTGTAAGATCCTTTGCCGCGATCATCCGGGAGAAGCGAGATATGCGGCAGGCCTGGCGCAGGCCGAATTTCATTGTTTTCTTGAGCATAGCGCCCAGCACGCGATGGCCGACGCAGAGACGTCGATTCGACGAGTCCTTGCACTGTGTGAGACGTTGAGTCGTGAGCAACCGGGCAATGGCGATTATCGCGCGGATCTGGCCAGAGCCCATGTTCATTTCGGAAACGTACAGCGCGCGACCAATCGGACCGGTGAAGCGGCGGAATCGTTTCGGCAGGCCGCGGAAATATATGAGCAACTGGCCGTCGAGTTCGGTTACTGGGCAAACTATCGACGCGCGGCGGCTCAAGCACATATAAGTCTTGGCGACGTGTATCGCGTGCTGGGCCGCAAGTCGGAAGCAATGTGGGCGTTTCTGGCGGCCCGCACCGCGTTCCAGGAGCTTGCTCGTCAAACCCCTCCCGATCCCGCGGGACGTACGGGTGTCGGCCGCGCCAATTTCCGTATTGGCGTCTTGCAGGCCGAGCTGGGGGAAAAGGCAGCCGCGGAAAAGAGCTGGACCACCGCCACGGCGGACTTCGATGTCGCCGTTTGTCAGGAGAACCCGCCCATCAGCGCGCTGGCCGGTCTGTCGGCTGCTTTGGCCATGCAAGGCAACTGGGCCCGCGCAGCCGCCGCCGGTATCAAGGTTGTCGACGCCAGCGGCCGTTCCTGTGATTCCTTGGCTGAGCTGTCGCTTTTGCAACTGGCCGCAGACGACGAGTCGGGCTACCGAACGAGCTGCTCTGAATTAGTCTCGCGCTTCAGCAGCAGCGCCTCTGATCGTGACGCGACGAGCATTATTGCCACCTGTGTAGCCGGCGATGCGGCCACCACCGACATGTCTACGGTTCTGGCTTTGTCCGAACGGATGACAGCGTCCGATCCCGGCAATCCAATCCGGCGTGCATTACTTGGCGCGGCGAGTTGGCGCGCGGGGCAAATCCAACGGGGCACAGAAATCCTCGAACGAGCGCTGCCGCTGTGTGAGGTGGACGAGAAACGCGCTCCGGCTTCTCATGAGCGGTTCCGGGCAGCCCACGTGATGTCTGCGATGATTCTGGCAAAGGCTTATTATCAATCCGGCAATCAGCAGCTGCTCTCGGCCCAAATCGATCTGCTGCGCGAGTTAGTCGCCCGCTACGAGAAGGCATTACCGGAATATGACGAAGAGAGCCCTCGCTGGCTGGCCGGGCTGGCACTTGAATTAGCTCGGCGCGAATTGAGCCGGATGGACGACTTGCCGCATTCCGCAGGCAAGCCCAGTGCCGAATAGGCCTTTTACGGCCATTTCGTTCCGCTTCTTTGCGGAAAGAAAAATCTTTCTAGATTTTTGGCAGTAATTGCCCGCCCACGTCGCATTGCTAAGCAGGGCCGCCCGGCCGGTCCCCGCGCGCTACCTGCGCTATAGCCCGTGAGCACCATTGTTTGAGGCACCTTGGAGCGATTTTCAAAGGCGGCCAGCTTCTCGAATCCTCTTCTGGGGGCCTTGCTGTCCGAACACGCCAGTGCCCGACCGACGTGGTTTGAGCGACGGCTCCGCTTTCTCCGTCGATCTAGGCACGTCGCTGCCGGCACGATAGTCGCCACGCCCGAAGGGAATACATGAAGAAGCTTCTAATGAATCGGCATCGTACCGGCCGCCTCCGCCTGCGGCATACATTTACGCGCTTGGGGCTCGAGCCTCTCGAAGAGCGGCGTCTGCTCACGGTGTTTTCGGTGACCAGTACCGCAGACAGTGGCACGGGGACATTGCGCGACGCCATCGTTCAGGCAAACTCGAACCCAGGCCCCGATACGATTAGCTTCAACATCCCCGGGTCCGGCGTGCACACGATCACTCCGCTTACTCAACTCCCAGCGATCACCGATCCGCTCACGATCAACGGAGATTCACAGCCTGGTTACGTAGACCATCCGCTCATCGAGTTGGACGGCAGTATGGCGGGAAATGCCAACGGGCTGGAATTTCAGACCGGTGGCAATTTTGTCGAAGGGCTGGACATCCACAGCTTTGCATACGATGGCATCGTGTTTGCCGAACCAAACGGTGCAAAGGCGGTAGGCGGCAATATTGTCGCGGAGAATTACCTCGGCACCGACCCGACCGGCAAGATAGCCGAGCCGAACGAAGAAGGAATCCATCTGATTCATTCGCCGAACGATTCCATCAACAACAACTTGATCTCCGGCAATCTCCAAAGCGGCATCTTCGTTGCCGACCAGTTTTCAACCGGTACGCGAATCGAAGGGAACAAGATCGGCACCGACGTCACCGGCATGTTGCCTCTCGGTAATGTACTCAACGGGGTCGCGTTGGGCGCGCCGCCGTCCCCAGCGGCTGGCGATGGTTACGCGTCAGGCATCATTGTCGGCGGCACTGACGATACCCAAACCAACATCATTTCCGGCAATGGCCAGAGCGGCATCTGGATCGAAGGGGGCATCGGGAACATCGTACTCGGAAACTTCATCGGTGTCGGCAAGGACGGCACAACGCCGCTTGCCAACGGCGCGATCGCTAGTCCGGCGCTCGCCCAGTTCGGCACGGATGGCATTTTCATTACTGGTGCCACTGCCACCATCGTCGGTGGCACCGACGACGGCACTGGAAACATAATCTCGGGCAATGCCGGAAGTGGCATTCAAATCACCGGTGACGCCACGGGGACACTTGTCGAGCGCAACTTCATCGGCCTCGATCTGTCTGGCCACACCGCAGTTCCCAATCAGGACGGCGTCTACATCAACGGCGCGTCAGACAACACCATCGGCGGCACCGGCACGGTGCGAAACCTAATTTCGGGCAACAAAAGAAACGGAGTCGAAATCACTGGCTCCGCCGCCGTCGGCAATCAGGTCTTGGGAAACTACGTTGGGACTGACAAATCTGGCCTGGCCGCCGTCCCCAACCTCTTTGACGGCGTCGACATCTTTGACGCTCCGCTCAATGTTATCGGCGGCACCACCGCCGCCGCGCGAAACATCATTTCGGGCAACTCGGGGAACGGCGTCGTCATCTCCGGCAGCAACGCCGCGGGTAACGTTGTCGAAGGCAATTTCATTGGCACCGACGCAACGGGCCTTGCCTTCTGTCCTAACGTCGGCGACGGCGTGCTGATCACTCCGTTGTCCGACCCCACGGTGGGAACCGGCGGCGGCGTGGGAAATATAATCGGCGGTACTGCCGCCGGAGCGGGAAATGTCATTTCCGGCAACATTAGAAATGGTGTCGAAATAAATGGCTCGACCTCCACGGGAAACCAGGTCGTGGGCAATTTTGTCGGCACCGACGCTACCGGCTTTGCTCAGTGCCCCAACGACCTCGATGGCGTCGATATTTTTAATGCTCCCCTGAATGTCGTCGGCGGTACCACGGCCGCAGCGCGAAACGTCATTTCGAGCAATGTGGGAAATGGCGTCGTCATCGCCGGAAGCAATGCCACGGGAAACACCATCGAGGGCGATTACATCGGCATCGACGCCACCGGGTTGATCGGACTCGGCAACGGCGGCGACGGCGTGCTTGTTACCATCCTGACGAACTCGGCAGTGGGTTCGGGAGGCGCCGCGGGAAAT
>DASXEJ010000107.1 GCA_036490175.1 Pirellulales bacterium
TCCCGACGACCTGATGCCGCCCGCCGATTCGAACAAGAAGCTCACGGCCCGGCAGAAAGAGATTCTCCAGCGGTGGATCGCCCAGGGTGCACGTTATCAGCAGCACTGGGCCTACGAGCCGCCGGTAAAGGCGGCGATTCCTGCCGGCCAAAACGGTGTCGACGCTCTGCTCGAAAAGCGGCTTGCCGAGATCGGCATGAAGCCTTCGCCGGAGACCGATCGCCGGGCGTTGATCCGCCGATTGTATTCGGACTTGCTCGGGCTGCCTCCGACACCGGAAGAGGTGCAGGCCTTCTTGAGCGACGCGTCGCCGGGGGCCTACGACGCGCTGGTCGAGCGCGTGCTGAAGAATCCGCATTACGGCGAGCGGATGGCCATGGGTTGGCTGGATTTGGTGCGGTATGCCGACACGATTGGCTATCACAGCGACGTACCGCGCAATGTCTGGCCCTATCGTGACTGGGTCATCCGGAGTTTCAACGACAATAAGCCCTTCGACCGCTTCACGCTGGAGCAGATTGCCGGCGACCTGCTGCCCGACGCCAACCGCGAAACACGGATCGGTTCGGCCTTCAACCGCTTGCTGCTTTCGACCGAAGAGGGAGGAGCCCAAGCGAAAGATTACGAAGCGCGCATGTTGACCGACCGTGTGCGTGCCATCGGCGCCGCGTGGATGGGCCAGACGACCGGTTGCGCACAATGCCACGATCACAAGTTCGATCCCTTCACGACGCGCGACTTCTACTCGCTGGGCGCCTTCTTTGCCGACATCCAGGAGCCGATCGTGGGCCGTCGCGAAGACGGCATGATTGTCGGCACGTCGGAAGAGGAAAAACAACTGGCGGATCTCGACGCGGCATCGGCCGATGCAAAAAAGAAATTCGAGGCCATCGTCCCACTGCTCGAAGCGGCACAGCAGCAGTGGGAAGCCGATCTGGTCAACTATGACGTGACTTTGCCCGAGCTTGCGCCGGATTCGAAAGCGAGCCCCGCCGACAAAAAGCTCGCCGAGCAAGTGACCGAGTTGCTGAAGAAAGAGGTGCCGGCGCGCACGGCGAACGACAAGCAGCAGCTACAAAACTATTTCCGTGGCAAAGCGACAAAGCTCTATCATGCCGAGCGCAATCAAGTGGCCGAGACCGAGCGGCAGCGCAAGGACTTTTACGAGTCGCTGCCCAAATGCCTGGTCAGTGTCAGCAGCGCCAACAAGCGGACCGTGCGCATTCTGCCGCGCGGCAACTTCATGGACGACAGTGGCGAGGTGATGAAGCCCGCGCTACCCCACTATCTGCCGCAAGCGAAGGTCGAGGACCGCGACTTGAACCGGCTCGATCTTGGCCAATGGCTGGTCGCGCGCGACAACCCGCTCACGGCACGCACGGTGATGAACCGCGTTTGGAAGCAGTTTTTCGGGGCCGGTTTGAGCAAAATGCTCGACGACCTGGGAGCCCAAGGGGAACCGCCCGCGAATCCGGTGCTGCTCGACTGGCTGGCCTGCGAGTTCGTTGATAGTGGATGGGACATGAAGCACATGGTGCGCACGATCGTCAGCAGCGCCGCCTACAAGCAAGTTTCCACGCCGACGGCCGAAATGCTGGCATCGGATCCCTATAACCGTGAATTTGCACGGCAAAGCGCACTGCGCATCGACGCCGAGCTGGTGCGCGATAACGCGTTGGCGATCGCCGGGCTGCTATCGCTGCAAATCGGCGGCCCAAGCGTAAAGCCGTATCAACCCGACGGCTACTGGGAGAACCTGAACTTCCCACCGCGGCAGTACGCCGCGGACGCGGGTGCGAACCAGTACCGGCGCGGTCTCTACACGTGGTGGCAGCGTTCGTTCCTTCATCCCAGCCTGCTGGCGTTCGATGCGCCGAGCCGAGAAGAGTGCTGTGCCGAGCGCAATCGTTCCAATATTCCGCAGCAGGCGCTGGTGCAGTTGAACGACCCGACCTACGTCGAGGCGGCACGCGTCTTCGCCGCACGAATTATTGGCGAAGGGGGAGCGGCGACCCCGGACCGGCTGACCTGGGCGTGGCAGCACGCGTTGCAACGCAGTCCGCGAGCCGAAGAGATCGCCACGGCCAGCGAACTTTTGGCTCGGCATCTGGCCGATTATCGACAGAACGCGGAAGCCGCGGCCGCACTGGTCAAGATCGGCAACGCGCCGGTCGCCGACTCGCTCGATCGGGCAGAACTGGCCGCCTGGACCCATGTGGCCCGAGTGCTTTTGAATCTCCACGAAACCATCACGCGAATGTGATCAGACTTCATGCACATCTCACCCCTGCCGGCGATCTCACGGCGTGTCTTTATCAAATCGGTGCAAGGCTTGGGGGCCGTGGCACTGGCGTCGCTCATGCGACCGTCGTTGCTCGAAGCTGCGCCGACGCGCGGCGCGCTGGCCTCGCTGCCGCTGCCGCAAAAAGCCAAGCGTGTCATTTGGCTATCGATGGCCGGCGGACCCTCGCATCTGGAGACGTTCGATCCCAAGCCCAAATTGGGCGAGATGGATGGGCAACCGATGCCGGAAAGTTTCACCAAGGGGCAACAACTCGCTCAATTGCAAGGAGCGAAGCTGTCGTGCTTCGGACCGCAGCACCCGTTCGCAAAGTTTGGCCAGAACCAGACTGAGATCTGCGAGCTCTTCCCGCAGATTGGGTCGGTGATCGACGACATCTGCCTGATCCGCTCCATGACCACCGAAGCAATCAATCACGACCCGGCGCACATGTTCATGAATACCGGCTCGCAGATCGCCGGCCGGCCCAGCATGGGATCGTGGATTACGTATGGCCTGGGCAGCGATGCCGAAGATTTGCCGGGCTTCGTGGTGCTCACGTCGCTGGGCCGGGGAGGCCAGAATCAACCGATCGCCGCGCGGCAATGGAGCTGCGGTTTCCTGCCGAGCCGCTATCAAGGAGTGCAGTTGCGATCGAAAGGCGACCCGGTCCTGTATCTGAGCAATCCTGGGGGTGTCACGCGTGAGCAGCAAGGTGCCGACGTCGGAGCCATCAACGCCCTCAACCACCAACACGACGCACTGGTCGCCGATCCTGAAATCGCCACTCGGATCGCACAATATGAAATGGCGTTCCGGATGCAGGCCAGCGTTCCCGAGCTGATCGACATTCGCAGCGAATCCGCCCAGACGCTCGAACTCTACGGCTGTCAGCCGGGCGACGGCTCATTTGCCTCGAATTGTTTGTTGGCCCGGCGGCTTGCCGAACGCGGCGTGCGGTTCGTCCAACTCTATCACAAAGACTGGGACCATCACGGCGGCGTGAAGGAGGGGATCGCGCTGAAAGCGCAGGAGATCGATCGTGCCTGCATGGCCCTGATCACCGACCTCAAGCAGCGCGGCATGCTGGAGGACACGATGATTGTTTGGGCCGGCGAATTCGGCCGCACCCCGATGTCGCAAGGCAACGGCCGCGACCATCACAACAAGGCAATGTCGGTCTGGCTGGCCGGCGGCGGCATTCGCGGCGGCATCGTCCATGGCGCGACCGACGAGTTGGGTTACGCGGCCGTCGAGAACGTGTGCACCGTGCACGATCTGCACGCCACGATGCTACACCAACTTGGCATCCAGCACGAAGCCTTCAGCGTCAAGTTCCAGGGGCTCGACGCCAAGCTGACCGGAGTGGAAGGTGCCAAGGTCATCCAAGCCATTCTGGCCTGAGCGACGCCTGGGGCTCGACTGACGACAGGCCAAGCCCGGCTCCTTCTGCCATCGGCGAACATTGACCGGCGGAAGGCTCGTCACTTGCTGATTGATTCGGGCAGCAATGCGGCACGTTCGTTGTGATAATCCAGCATGTGGATCACCAAGCGCTGGAGAGGTACGTTTTCGTTGCGCCCCAGATCGCGCGTAACGACAAACTCCCAAGCGTCGGTCCGAACGGCGTCTAAATAGCCTTTGAATCCACTCCGCTTGATGACGATCGGAATGCCGGCGCCGGCGAATCGCGCCTGTAATTCGTTGACGCCGAGAATCGAGTCGGCAGACCAAATGCTTTCACCTTTTTTATACATGCTTGCGTCGCTCCTGCTCGCGCGGACTGCTGCACACATGCCGGAACCTTATTTTGCGCGGGAACTGTATCACGATCTTTGAAGGCGCTCAATGTCAGATTTGTGCGTTCCGGCGATGCGGTCACCTCGCTGGCCACCTGCTGCCAAGCTGCAAACCTTGTTCCGCACGGAACGCCGTTCCCGCGCCCGTTCGCTGGCGACTCGGCCCGAGTCAACGGCAGTCGCGGCCGGGCCATCCGCGGTCAGGGGGGGGCAGCTGAGTGCTTGGCGGGGCGTAGGTGACTGCAGGGATCGGGCCTTGTTTTCTCGAACTGCGGGAATTGTCGGGCCAACCCCTCAAGTTCGGGCTCTCTTGGCACGGCAAGGGACCGATCGGCAGCGGACGCGTTCCGCTCGAACTGGGCGATCGACACCACATCGGACGAACGGCCGCGCGTCGTCGAATCGGCGACTGCAATCTGTGGCTCGCATTGTCGCGGACGTCGCGCATAAACCCATGCTCTGTTGCTCGAACTGAGCGAGGACACGCACCGGCCGGAATTCCAACGACGAACAGAGCAATTGGAGCCCCTGTGCTAGTCGCGAGCCATCATTCCAGAACGAAAGCACCACATTGAATGACTCCGTCGTTCTCTAGATCGTCGACGGTCACGGGACTGATGTCACGATGGAACCGTGGCTCGTAATTGAAGACTAAAATTGCAGAGCGTACATTCATCTCGTCGAGCAGTCGTCGCACGGGATCTCACCCGTCCCGCAAAGCATCACCGAATTACAGGAGTTCAAACCATGACGCGAAACGAAGCGACCGAGCGGATTCTGGCCGCGAAGCTGGATAAGGGACTAACGTTTGCCAAGATCGCCGAAGCGGTCGGGCGGCATCCGGTGTGGGTGACAGCGGCGCTGATGGGTCAGCAGACCATGTCGGCCGACGAAGCGGAAAAGGCCGTGGCCACGCTCGGACTGGGAAAGGACGTCGCCAAAGCGCTGCAGGAAATCCCTACTCGCGGATCTTTGGATGAGGCGGTGCCGGTCGATCCCACGATCTATCGGCTGTATGAAATCGTGCAGGTGTACGGCACCACGATCAAGGCCCTCGTCCACGAGATGTTTGGCGACGGCATCATGAGCGCGATCGATTTCGAAATGGACATCAAAAGGCGTGAATCCCCCAAAGGAGATCGCGTCGTAATCACGCTCGACGGAAAGTTTTTGCCTTACCACAAGTGGTAGCGGTCAATGACGGCGGGTGCCCCGTCGTCACGCGGCTTGGCGCGGCAGGCCTCCGGCGCAAAGCGGCGGCCCGGTGGGCGCCGAGCCCGAAGAAGTGACTTGTCGAGGGAATCGCCGGAGCCGCGGCGTCCCCGCAGAAATTGCCTTCCGCGTAATTGCTGTTTTGACGGGGGCGGCGAGATTTCGACTTTATCGGACGGTGTGCTGTCGCTCGGTGGTTGAGCCCAGTACGCCTGATGGTTGAAGAAAACTTGGCAAATCGGCGGTCTGGATCTGTACATTTCTGCAGATTCTGCTTAGCTAGCCTGCGGGCCGAGCATTCTTTAGGGCCAGGGTTTTGTTACTCGCGAGGAACACGGCATGAGCACCGACTCCCAAAGCAAGAGAAACCGCATCGTAATACTCGGGGGCGGCTTCGGGGGAGCCTACACGGCTCGCCACCTGGAGAAGATTTGCAAACGCCGGCCGGAGGTCGAAATCGTTCTGGTGAGTCAGAACAATTTTCTGCTCATGACTCCGCTGCTCTTCGAGGTATGCTCCGGGACGCTGGACATGCGCGATTGTGCTTTCCCCATCCGTGCGTTCTTGCGCACGACGCGGTTTGCCGAGGCCAGCGTTCATCGAGTTGACCTGGAGCGGCGCGTCGTTCATCTGGTTGGCGGAACTGAAACCGGCGAGTTGGCGTACGACCAACTGGTTCTCGCCTTGGGCGCCATGACAAATCAGCAAATGATTCCCGGATCCGAACACGCATTCACGTTCAAGACGCTTGCCGATGCTCTGCTGCTGCGCAATCGAATCATCGAAAGCTTTGAGCGAGCCGCGGTGGAGCTTGAGCCGGAACGCAAGCGCCGGCTGCTCACGTTCGTGATCATCGGTGGCGGACTGGTCGGCGTGGAGCTGATAGGCGAATTGACTGCGTTTGCCGACGAGATCGCGCCGCTATACAAGCGAGTCAATCGCAACGAGGTTCGCTTCGTCATGCTTCAAGGCGCCGAACGCATCATGCCGGAAATGAACCCCACGTTCGCCGATTACGGCATGCGGGTACTCCTCCAGCGGCCCGGGGTCGAGATTCGGACCCAAACGCGAGTGGGCGCCATCGAGCCCGGCAAGGTCCACTTGCCGGAGGAGACCATCGAAGCGGGGACCATTATCCTGGCAGCGGGCATCGTCCCCAACCCGATCGTGGCCAGCCTGCCTGTGCCGAAGGACAAACATGGTCATATCCTGGTTGACGCCACGATGCGTTGCAAAACCAATCCAGAGATTTGGGCGATCGGGGACTGTGCTTCGATCCCAGGCCCGGACGGCAAACCCTATCCCAATCTGGCCCAGCATGCGCTGCGAGAAGCGAAAGTCCTGGCTGGCAATCTTGTGGCCGTGCTGGATGGCAGCCCGCCCCGGCCGTTCGTCTACGACAACCTCGGAATGATGGGCTCGCTGGGACACGGCAAGGCATTCGGCCAGCTCCTCAAGGCGCGCGTTCGTGGCGTACCGGCGTGGTTGGTGCGGCGCACGTATTACTTGCTTCAGATGCCGGGATGGCCCCGTCGGCTGCATATCATGGCCAACTGGGCTTTTGCGCTCTTTTTTCGGCCGGACCTCGTCAAGCTCAACCTGGACAGCGAAGCCGCAATGCTGCTGCGCCATCGTGTGGACGAAAAACTTCAAACGGTCGACGAGGAACCATCGGCGGCACCCGCAAAGACTTCCTAAGCCGCCGCTGACTCACTGGGCGCCCGCCGTGTCCACAATCAGCCAGGTCCGATCGGAAAGCCAGGTGGGGGACCTTTCCCCGCCTTTGCTTGATTGGCGGAAGACGGGATCGACCCGCGCACGGCCAACCGGACAGACAGGATCATTTTCCCGCGCGCCCTGGGGGCGAGCGGCGAAAGCCCGCCACTTCGCGACGGGTAGTCTTTCATTGCGGACGAGGTTAAGATCGATCCCGCCTGCTTTGTCCGGTTTTGATTGCCTGCAATCGGGGAAAATCGGAGATCGGTAGTGGCCGCAACATGGGGCA
>DASXEJ010000108.1 GCA_036490175.1 Pirellulales bacterium
ATGGCGTACCCAGCTTTCCTGCCGAATCGCCCAATGTGTTGGCCGTCGGCGGGACGGACCTGCACTTAACGAGCAGCGGTTCGATCAGCAGCGAAACGGCCTGGCTTCCCACGACGAGCGACGGGTCGGTATGGAGCGGCGGCGGCGGTGTCAGCCAGGAGTTTCCAGGCCGCAAGGTGCCTGACGTGGCCTACAACGCCGGCGTAGGGATGGCCGTTTACGATACCTTTGGCCCGGATCAAGGTTGGGTCAGCATTGGCGGCACAAGCGCTGGCGCACCGCAATGGGCGGCGTTGGTGGCCATCGCCGACCAAGGGCGCGCGCTGGCTGGCGAAAGCACGCTCAACGGGGCGTCGCAAACCTTGGCGGCGATTTATGCCGCGCCGGCCGCTGATTTCCATGACATCACCAGCGGCAGCACCCAATTTCAATCGGCCGGCACAGGTTACGACCTGGCCACCGGGCTGGGCAGCCCCGTCGCGAACTTGCTAATTCCCTACCTGGCTGCTTACGGCGGCTCGTCGGGCACGACGGGGGGTACAACCAGCAGCGCCCCCGCGGCCCCCACCAGCTTCACCGGCAATGCCATTTCCAGCACGCAGGTCAGCCTCAGTTGGGCGACCTCGAGCGGCGCCACCAGCTACGACCTGTACGAGTTTGAAAACGGCAAGGCCGTGCAAATCAATTCATTCGCGGCCGGAACTACCTCGGCCACGGTAAGTGGACTCGCGGCGGGCACGACGTACGACTTCAACCTCGTGGCGGTGAACTCGGCCGGCGCAGCGGCCACGCCGTGGATCGCCGTTGCGACACCCGCTGCAACCGTGTCTGCCGTGGTCTCGGCGCCCGCAAACTTCCAAGCCGTGGCCACCTCGAGCACGACCGCACAGCTCTCTTGGAGCGCTTCGCCCGGGGCGACCGGTTACCGTGTCTACGAATGGAACGGCAGCCAGGCCGTGCAAGTCGCCAGCCTGGGCGCCAGCACAACCTCGACCACGATCAGCGGTCTCAGCGCCGGTGCGACGTCGTACTTCTACGTCAGCGCTTACAATTCCGTTTCCAGCGCGCCGACCAATTGGGTAAGCGTCAAGACGCTGGCCGCGATAACAGTCCTTTCGGCGCCAGCCAACGTCATGGCCACGGCAACTTCGACAACCACAGCAACCGTGTCGTGGAGCGCTGCCACGGGAGCCACCGCATACCAGATCTATTACTGGAATGGATCCCAAGGAGTCATGATCGGCTCGGTGGGCTCGGGCACGACGTCAGTCACGATCTCGGGTCTGTCGCCGGGCACAACTTCGTATTTCGCGATTGTGGCCACGAATGGCACCAGCCAGGCTGCCTCGGGTTGGGCGAGCGTGTCGACGCCCCTATTCAGTGCGGCGCATCTGGCCGACGTGCTGTTCGCCCAGACGGCAACGCAGTCCCAGGCCAGGAACTGGCTTCTCTAAAACCACACGGTCCCAGGGGTATTAACCGCCTGCCACCTGCCGCGGCGGTCCTCGGCCCGTCCCGTGCAGGGACATGTCGCCGCGGTTTTCAGCCCGCCTGCGCGATTTTCCCCCCTGGGCTGCGGCCGGAAGAGGGCACTTTTCCCAGGATAGAGCCGAGCCCTCCCAATGTACGGCATGGCGTTTGCCCAGTCTAAAAAGCACCCATACCAGCGGGCTAATCAGTTTTTGGCTCGACAGTTGGGCCTCCGGCAAACGATCATAACTATTTGGGCACCGACCGGCGCAGTGCAGTGAGTCTTCATGTCCGTTAAGCCAGATGTTACGACGGAATTCGATTTGCGCCATTTGGCGAATGATGACGCTACTGACCAGCTATTTCCCTTACCCTTTACTCCATTTGAGTTTTATTATTATCTTGAGGATCGTCCCGAATACGCGTCGGCCTTTCCTGTGCGATTGGAGGCCCATGGACTGCTCGACCGCGAGGCATTCGCACGAGCGTTTCAGCTAACGCACGCTCGACATCCTTTTCTTTCGGCTCAGATCGAGTGCGATCGGCGCGGCTGGCCGACATGGACTGCGGGCGAAATCCCTCGCATTCAGTGGACCACCGAGCCCTGCGGCATGTCTGTGGGCGCCGCGGCGTCCGGCGGGATGCAGATGCGCATCAATCAGATGCACGACAAGATCGATTGGCTGTTCGATTTTCATCACTGCGCGGTCGATGGCATGGGGGCATTTCTATTCATCTCGGATCTGTTCGTGGCCTATGCGCATCTGGCCAGCGGCGCGCGTGGCCCACTACCTTGGCGTAAGCTCGAACCGGAGCGATTGCGCAATCGCGACGGGCATCAGCTCTTTAAACGAGGCGTAAAGCTGGTAGATCTGGTTCGCTTGGCACGCGTGACATTGCCACTCAACTACCGTCGTGCGGCCATCGTCAGCGATCATGCCGCGCCCGCCGTCAATACGAGCGGTGTCAATGCCGGCCCCAACGATCTGGTCCATCATCTGACCGAGTTCGAGACGGCCGAGCTGTCGCGCGTGGCCAGCAAACTCGAGGTCATGCTCAACGATCTCTTCGTGCGCGACTACTTTTTGATGCTTACGGCCTGGAACCGCGGGACCAGTGAGGCCCGGCGGCAAATTCGTATTTTGGTCCCTACGAATCTCCGTCGGCGAGAAGATTATCGCATGCCGGCGACCAACGTCTTCAGCTTCTCGTTTCTCAGTCGTTGGGCGCGTGATTGCCAGGATCGCGCGGCGCTGTTGGCTTCGGTTCATGACGAAATGGCCGAGATCAAGCAGCAAAAGCGCGGCCGGTATTTCGAGGCCGGCTTGCGGCTATTTTGCATCTGGCCAAATTTGCTGCGCTGGTCACTCAGCCGGGACTGGCCGTTTGCGACGGCCATCTTCAGCAACTTGGGGACGGGCCTTGACAATGTTCCCTTGCCCGACAGCGACGGACACAAGATTTGCGGCGATTTGGTATTTGAACGAGGCTCGGGCGCCGCGCCCATCCGCCCTGACACGCGTGTTTCTTTCGCCGTGCATGCCTATGCCGGACGTTTAGCCGTGTGCGCCCGCTCTGACCCACGCGTTTTCAGCGCCGCTCAGCAGCAGGCCATTCTCGATGCCTACATCGAGCAACTGCGCACCACCATTCGCACGGAATCGTGAGGCCGCTCCAGGTGCGGTGATCAGGGGTCGTAAACCGGGTCAGCGACGTTGCTCGCTCGACGGGATCTCCTGTGGCATACGCGCGTACCGTTGCCGAGGCATAGCGCCGGCCATGCTGGTGGCGGGCAATTCAGATACCTCCTGACGCAGCAGTGAGATGACTTGCGGCGCAACCGCGTAATATCGCCAACTGTGCCGATTAGAGAGGTCTCCCTGCACGTTCAGCTGCACGACTTTCGACTGTTCACTGCCTAGCAGTGACACATTAGGAATACCGGTGGCGCCCAGTGCCCCGGGGCCTCCTTTACCCCATAGCAGCGGATACCAACGCAGCACCGAGTCGGCCGGGTTGACGGTAATGACTAGCTTTTCGACTTGCGATAGGGCACGCTCGTGCAAACGGCCAGGATACAACCATTCATTGGGCACTGCCGCTCCGAGCAATACAGCATGGATACCCGCTGACTGCAACGGCGCGGATGCCAATCGATAACCGACTAGCGTCCCTCCGCCCAAAACGTGCAAGGCACCCGTCACGACGCCCGCGCCGGAACTGTACCCGACGACGCCTGTCGGGTGGTGTCCTACGGTGCGTTGCAAAAATGCTGCCAGGTAATAGCCCTCGACATTGACGCGGCCGGCATTGGCTTGCGCAATCTTGCGAACGCGCAGCGTGGTTGGCTCATTAGGCCAGGACCAAACGACGAACCGCGTCGGCGGCGCGGGAGCCGTCGGATTTCCCAATAGTTCGGAGAACAGGTTTGTGCCACCCCGCACCGCGAATTCGTCATTGGTGTCGTTACCGTGTACGAAGACGGTCGTGGCCGATGTTCCCTGCGGCGTGCGCACCAGCTCTTCGAGCGACGACGGCACCCAGCCGCGCCCTCCGACGTAGCGGCTGACGTCGGGCGCAAAGTAAGGTGAACCGTCGCTCACATTCGGAACCAAACGCCGCGTGCTCACCATCCACAGTTCGCTAGCGCCGCGGGCCAGTTGCGACATCCCGGACGCTGCTGGTGCCAGGGCGCTGTTCGGCGCGCCAGATCTGGCAACCTGCGGCAAGACGGGTCCGACGGATGGCTCTGGCGGAATCGAGCTCGACGGCGCCGCCTTCAGGCTCTCACCTGGCAGCACACGCAAATAGACGCTGGGATTTGGAGGTGGCAGGCGCGGCGGCTCGTGGTCGGCCGGGTCGTTCTGTCCCCATGCCGTGGGCACCAGCATAAGCCATAACATCACGACACAATGAAGCCGCCAAGCAACGCTGCAGAGTTGGCGGTTCATACGGCATCCTGCCGAGCTCACGGCCCATGCCGTACGAATTTCCACAGCACGGCGTACGGGCAATTCGTCCGCGCTGGACTCGTCGGCGATACAACGTTGATTGCGACGGACGTGTGGCCCAATCCTGGCCGAGGCACCCCTTCGCGCGCGGCAGATGATAGCACGAACGTCGCTGGCGCTCGATAGCGATATTTCGTGCTGGCACGGCCTTGGCGGGCGCAGCAGCAGCGCATAGGAATTTTCTAGTTATCGGCGGCGCCCGACGTGGGACTCGCACGATTTACCCATGCCACAAGTGCATGGCGGTGCAGCTAGCACGTTTCGATTGCATTGCCCACTGCTTTAGCCACGTGCTGCGGCCGTCGCACGGCGACGGCGACGACGTTGGCCCTGGCCTTGGTTAGCTTGGCCTTGGCCCGACGGCGCCCCGCGTGCCTGCTTGTCGAACCGGCGGTTTCCTTGCCCTCGACCGGGGCGAGACTGCTGACGCTCGCCCCCATGGCTGGCGGGCCGAGGTTGATTGCCAGGGGCCGCCGGCACAGAGGCCACAGAGTTTTCGGAGTCTACCACCAGCGCCCGGCGAATCAGCCGCTCGATGCCGCGCAGGTAGGATCGCTCGCCCGGGTCGCAAAACGCCACGGCAATTCCCGAGGAGCCCGCCCGGCCCGTGCGTCCGATGCGGTGTACGTACGTTTCGGCCTCGTTGGGAAGGTCGAAATTAAAGACATGCGAGATATTATCGACGTCGATTCCGCGCGCGGCGAGATCGGTCGCCACCAAAACCGGCGGCCGGTTGGACTTGAAGCATTCCAAGGTGCGTTGTCGCGCTCCCTGGCTCTTGTTGCCGTGGATCGCCTGAGCCTTGATACCCGATTGCATCAATTGCCGCACGACGCGATCGGCCCCGTGCTTGGTACGCGTGAAGACAAGTGCCCGCGTGACCTGGTTTTTCTTCAACATCTCGGTGAGCAAACGCGTCTTCTCTCGTTGCGGTACGAAGCAGACGGATTGCTCGATCAATTCCGCGGTTGCCTTGACCGGCGCCACGCGCACCTGGGCCGGGTCTCGCAAGATGGCGTTAGCCAACTGCTCGATCGGCGCCGGCATGGTGGCCGAGAAAAACAACGTCTGACGCTTGACCGGAAGCTTGGCGATTACCCGACGCAGATCGGGCAGAAAGCCCATGTCCAGCATGCGGTCGGCTTCGTCGAGCACAAAAATCTCGACGCTTCCCAGATCGACATGCCCTTGATTCATCAGGTCCAACAACCGGCCCGGAGTCGCCACGACCACGTCGACGCCGTTACGCAAAGCTTGCACTTGCGGCCGTTGACCTACGCCACCGTAAATCACCGAATAGCGCAGCGCCGTATGGTTGCCATAGGTGTGAAAGCTCTCGCGAATCTGTGAGGCCAACTCGCGCGTCGGCGACAGCACCAGGGCGCGAATACGGCGGCCGTTGCCACGCGGCGGATTGCCGGCATGCGTCAACCGATGCAGGATCGGCAGTGCGAAGGCCGCCGTCTTGCCGGTGCCCGTCTGGGCACACCCCAGCATGTCGCGTCCGGCCAGTACATGCGGGATCGCTTGCGCTTGGATAGGAGTAGGGTTTGTGTAGCCAGCCGCAGTCACAGCGCGCAGCAGGGGCGGCGCCAGCCCGAGTTCTTCGAACGACATTCGGAGTCCTTGCAGAGTGTCCCAGGACCGAATGAGATGAACGCGAGTCGCGTTCTCAGAAAACCATTGGACCTGGCAGTAATCCAATGGCCAATAAGATCGCCGAGAGGATCAAGATGCTTACAGTTTAGCATGTTTTGCGGGAAAGACCAGCCCAGAGCGCAGCCACGAATGGACGAATCGCCGCGGTAACCGCCCCGTTTTCCTCTGCTAGCGAAACATTTTATTGGCCACCCAATCGCGCAGGCGGTCCGGCAGCTTCGACAATACGAAAAACTGCCAACGCATGGCGCCCACGATATAACGCGTTTTTGGTCGCGACGCCGTCAGCGCATGAACGACCGCCCGCGCCACGACATCCGGCGGGCTGGCCTTGGCATTGATTGCGCTGGTCCGCTGCATGCGCTCGAAAAAGGGCCAATACAATTCGCGCCCTTCGCGCGGCATTGCCGATAAGGCAGACTCCGCCGCTTGCTCGCTGCCTGATAAAATCGGCGTGTCGATCAATGCCGGTTCGATGCAGGCGACGTGCACCTTCGATGGTGCCAATTCCTGCCGCAACGCATCGGAAACGGCCTCGAGCGCGTACTTCGACGCGCTGTACGGCCCCAACATAGGCATGCTCATCAGGCCGGCCAGCGACGAAATGTTCACAATCCTGCCTGTGGCCTTGCGCAATAGGGGCAAGCAGGCCTGCGTCACCGCCACGTGACCAATCAGGTTTACTTCCAACTGCAACCGCAATCGATCGATGGGTACGAACTCGAGCGGCCCCATCACGCCGATCCCGGCATTGTTTACCAGGCCGGCGAGGCCGCGATCTCCCGTCTCGGTACCGATCGTTTGCGCGGCGGCCGAGATCGCCGTGGCATTGGTGATATCGAGCACGATCGGCGTCACGCCCGGCAGCTGGCTTTGTTCGACGTGCTGGCGCTGCGCGTCGTCAAACACGCCGGCAAACACACGCCATCCCATGCTCGATAGCCGCTTGATACACGCTTCACCAATGCCGGAACCGGCGCCGGTAACTAAAACGGCGGGGGCGGTGTTAGGTGTCGGCATGGCGAATGATTCTCCGCACGTCGTGCGTTGCGAGCCGGTGTCAACTGTTCGCTAGCATACTCGAACTTGCTGTCCGGCGCGACGGATTGCACAGGCAGCAAACGATAACTGCCGTGGCGAGGGACTGCTTGCAAATTCCCAAGAGGTGCCCGATGCGTCCTGACCCAGTCGCCCAACGTGCCTGTTTTACCGCGTGTTTTAAGACAAATTGCCAAGGTTGTAATTGGCAGCTATGTTTCCCAGGCGGAATAGCGTGCCCGGTGTTTCGACTAGCGCCCGGCCAGTGGCGGGAAGCGAGGAGCGACCATGCGAAGCTCACAGGTGATAACAGTTGCCAGCCTCGGCGCGGCGCTGCTTTTGACGTTGACCATGCGCACACCATGCCAGGCGCAACAGCCCGTCGCGCCCCCCTACCCTGTCGTTTATGCCCCAGTAGTTCAGGCACCACGACCGGCGAACTACAACCCGGTGGGGTTCGGATTTGGCGGCTACTCGTACGGCGGCTATCCGGCCTACGGCTTCAACGGGTATTTGCCAAGCGTCTATGCCGGCTTTAATACGCCAGGCGTGGCGGGTCCGGCGCCGGGTGGCTATAGCTTTTACACCGCTTCCGAAGCCTATGGCGCCACGTGCGGTCCGACCGGATGCCGCCTGAACTATCGCGGCTGGTCTCCCGAGGCGGCGGTCGCTCGCCCCGCCACGCAGCAACCGCCGGGCAACTATGGCTTTGGTCCAGCCGGGCCGCGGTAGCATTCAACAGTCGAGCGTGTGTTCGACTTCCCACGGCGAGACGTGGCTCGTGTATTCGCGCCATTCGGCCCGTTTGAGCTTGAGGAACGCGTCAGTAAACGCCGGTCCCATTCCCGCGCGCAGAATGGTGTTCTGCTCCAGCGCTCGCAGGGCATCGAGCAGATTGTCCGGCAACCGTGGCAAGGTGTCACTCGCCGCCCCATCGCGATAGATGTTGGCGCCCAGACGTGGGCCCGGATCGCGGCGCTTCTCAATGCCGTCGTGACCGGCCTCGGCAATTACGGCCGGCAGCAAATACGGATTCACCGCGCCATCTGGCAAACGCAGCTCACAGCGGCCAGGACCTGGAATGCGAATCATATGCGTTCGATTGTTCCCAGCGTAACTGATCACGTTCGGCGACCAGGTCGCGCCGGAATTGGTTACCGGAGCATTGATGCGCCGGTACGAGTTGACGGTGGGATTGGTCAACGCGCACAACCCTGCAGCGGAGTGCAGCAGGCCCCCGATAAACCTGTATCCTAGCGCAGAAATGCCCACTTCATCATGATCATCGTGAAACAGGTTGATGCCTCGTTCGCGGTCCCATAGCGACATGTGCACGTGACACCCGTTGCCCGTCAGACCGTCGAAAGGCTTGGGCATGAACGTGGCGCGCAGGCCGTGTTTCTCGGCCAGCGACTTGACCATGTATTTGAAGAACGCGTGGCGGTCGGCGGTGACGAGTGCTGGACCGAATTCCCAATTGATTTCGAACTGGCCGCTGCCGTCCTCATGGTCGTTTTGATACGCTTGCCAACCCAACTGCAACATCGCATCGCATATTTCGGTAATCAGATCGTAGCGCCGCACCAATGCCTGCTGGTCGTAACACGGCTTGCGCTGCCGATCGTGAGTATCCGCGATCGTCAATGCGTCGTTGCTAAGGACAAAGAACTCGCATTCCACCCCTGTGCGTAATTCGTATCCCGATCGCTGTAAACGGGCCAGCGATTGCCGCAGCACGTAGCGCGGCGACTGTGCGACCGGTTCACCGGACATGTACAGATCCGCAGCGAGCCAACCAATCTCGGGCTTCCAGGGCAGCTGGATAAGGCTGCTTGCGTCCGGAATGGCCAGCACATCGGGATCTGCCGGAGTCATGTCGAGCCAAGTGGCAAACCCAGCGAAGCCGGCTCCCGTTTTGCAAATATCATCTATGGCCACGGCCGGCACCAGCTTGGCGCGTTGCGTGCCAAAGAGATCCACAAACGAAACCAGGAAATACTTGATCCCTAATTCCTTGGCTCGTTCGTACAACATCAAGTTCCTCTCACTCGTTGTCCGCTGCAGATTTTGGTGTGCGAGACGCACGCATCTTGTCTTCGGCTTCGAAACTGGTGCGCCGTCGCGGCGAGTCGCATATACCATCAATCGTTCAACAGATCTGCCACCGCGGATCTGATAAAGGCTTCGTCCTGAGGATTCTTGGCGGGATTGCCGGCCCGATGGCCCCAGATCGAAGGGATGGGCAGAAATCTTGCGCGCGGAATGTGCTGTGCCTCGGCGCGGCTATCTTCGGGCGTAAAGTACAAATCGGTCGCGCAGGGCATGATCAAGGTGCGGGCCTCGATCGTTGCCAGCGCGCGCCGCAAATCGCCGCGATATACATCGTTCGCGCTGATGTCGGAACGTTTCCAGGTTTCGATCATCGACAGCAGATTGGCCGGGTCGCGACGCAAAAAGCTGGCTTCCCAATCGCGCACCAGAAAATCCTCGAGCGATTCGTAGCCCAGCTTCAAGAACAGCTGCTCGCGATAAAATGCTTGCGACAAGGCCCAGCCAGCGTAAACACGTCCCAGGGCGCGCAAGCCACGCTCGGGGAAATGCTGGAACCTGGCGCCATCCCAGGCCGGATCGGTGCACAAAGCTGCCTGAATCCCTTCCAGAAACACCAGGTTGTGCGGCGACGTCTTGGCCGAACCGCATAAAGCAACGATCCGCTGGACGCGCGCCGGGTAGAGTGCGCCCCAGTGGAGTGCTTGCTGCGCCCCCATCGACCAGCCGTAAGCCAGCGCCAACCACTCGATGCCGAATACTTCGTCCAGCAGCCGGCGCTGAGCTGTAACGTTGTCCACATGTGTGAATGTCGGCATGTTTCCCGTCGCGTCCTGCCCGTCCAGGTTGCTGGGCGAGGTTGAAAGCCCGTTGCCAAACATATTGACTGCGATCACAAAATAGCGCGACGAATCCAGAATGCGATCCGGACCGATCAACCATTCGATATCAAGGTGTTGAGCGCCATAAGACGTGGGATAGAGGATTGCGTTCGACTTTGCCGCGTTCAGCTGCCCGTATGTCTGGTAGACCAGCCGCGCACGGGGCAGGCGCTCTCCCATCTGCAATGAAAAGTCGGGCAGGTCGAAGGTTTCCATCGACGTCAAAGGCTTCTCACAGGATTGTGCGGCGGGTCAGACGCGCCCTTGATCGCCGCGTGCAGGGGCGGCACGCAGAGAGCGCATCACGGTCTGATTGGCGGCCATATAGCTGGGCGCTAGATGCGTCAGGTTATTGGCAAGCTGGCTGTGAGCGCGCGGCAGTTGATGAAACGGAATCGACGGATACAAGTGATGCTCTGCATGAAACGGCATATTCCACATCAGCAGCCGCACGGGCCACATCGTCAAAGTGGTGCGCGTGTTCGTCAATCCGTTGCTATCCTCGCTGCAACCGGTGTGTTCCACGATCAGGATCGCCCGCAACAGCGGTTGCCCCAAAATCGCGGGCAACAACCAGTAGTACAAAAGGAAAGTACTACCGAAAGCGACTGAATACGCGCAAGCCGCAAGATAAACGGCCATCTGCGCAGCACCGGAGATCGTGGTTTCACGGCGGGCATGGGGCGGGATGTACGGGTAGCGGCCCAGACGTCCGACCGCGATTCCGGCCAGCTCGCGTGGCTTCCAAAGCCAGAACGGCATGCCGCTAATATGCACGACGTAGTCAAGCAGCTTACGCGGTTTGGGCGTCGCCAACTCCGGATCGCGCTGGTGGTCTTGCGTGAACCGATGATGCCAGGTGTGGTAACGCCGAAAGTACGTCGAGTTGTAAAAGCACAGCGTGCCGGCGATCCAGCCACAAATATCGTTCAGCCGCCGCGACTTGAAGGCCGTGTAGTGAACGCACTCGTGCATCGGTGCGAACATGGTCACGATCACGCATCCGTGCAGGGCCATCGCCGGAATCAACAGATACCACGTCCCCTGGGATAGCCACACCAGCGACCCAGTCGCGACGAGGCAGCACAAATGCGCGCCGAAGCGCAGCAAACCGCGCATGTCGGAACGATGGCTCAACGAGCGGACGATTTCGATGTCCAGCACATTGCGGCCGGGCAAAGCGGCGGTCCCCATGTCGGCCGTACCGACATCCGCTGCGCCGACATCCACGAAAGCGGAATCCGGAGAAGCGGTCGCATCAACAGCATTGGTCGATGGGCCCGGCGCGGCGGAGCGCGGCGCAAAAGACATAGCGACACCCAGCAGGTATTGGAACGATCTTGAACCAGAGCCGAACCGCCTGCTGGGCCGCGGGACGCACCTCGCGGCGCTCCCGCTGTACCCAGATTCGGCACTAGAGACGGCGTCATTGTAATGCCGCCTCAGCGTATAAACAATCGCAGCGACTTCTTAGTGACTTTAAAAAATCGCTGCTGCACTGCGTAGCTACCGAACTTATTTACGACGATAAGTTCGCGCGCAGTGGGTTGCCACCAATCCTGCCGCACCGCATATCGCGAGCACGACGGTCGACGGTTCGGGAATAGGTTGCGATGGCAAGGTCCCTTGGAACAGGTGCAGATGGGATTCGCCTTGTCCCGACACGCTCTGTCCGATCAAGGTGCCGTTTATCTGGCCTCCTTGGAATGCGATGGCCGCCGAGGGGGCGAGAATCGTTCCTTCGATGCCAATCGAGTTGATGCCCAGCGTAGTGGCCTGCGAGAAGTTGTAAAGCACGTGCTGATTGTCGACACCAGTGAGCGAAATGCCCATGCTCTGGAACGAATCGGCGGTGCCGTCGACATTCACGATCACGGTCGAGCCCGAGGGGGCCGTGATGAACAAACCGTGTCCAGCCGCGTTGGTAAGGTCCGAGCCGTGTACATCGAAGATATAGGTGCCCTGGGCTCCTGACGCGGTGAGATGCAACTCGCTGTTTGTCACATTCGTGACGCCATTCGGGGTCAGCGAGGCCAGGTAGTTCGACTCGCCAGCGAGATAGGTCTTCACATCGCTAAAACTGAACGGCAGCGGAGTGACCGAGGGCGGATTGGCGTTCGCGGGAAAGTATCCCGGAGCCGAGTATGTACCCACGACGTTGACCGGTCCGGCGATACTGCCACCACTGGTAAAGGTGGCAGAACCATTGACGGCCAGACGCCCCGTCAGCGAGGGTGTGGCCCAGGTGACATTGCCGTTGACCAGCAATCCACCGTGCACGGTATTGCTAGTGTTCGAATAGTTGCCACCGACGATCAAGTTGTCGGTCGACGAAGGGCTCGAACTCGCCACGGTGTAGCCGCCGAAGGTGGCATTTCCGCCGACGGCGATGCGACCTTCGGAGTCGGTGTTGCTTTGCGTGTCATCGCCGAAGACGAAGACGTTGAAGTCGACCGCTGGGCCGAGACCAACAAAGCCTGCACGGGCCGGCAAGACGCCGACCGCGCCACATACGAGTGGCGCCAAAAAGAGAACAACGCGAGCGCAGATTTTCGAGATTCTCACTAGCTATCTCCATTCCAAGGTCGTTCAAGCCCTAACTACTATCGCCGCCCGCTACGCTGCCTCAAGTCGGCGATAGCCTGGAGCCCTACCTTCGGGCTCCTGTGTTCACACTATCCGAGTGTGACAAGGGACTAAATTCTTGGCGACCCCCTCGCTCGGGCCGCTGGCGTATACCACCGAGTGCAAACTACGCAAATCCCGCGGTTCTACGCGTTTTGACGATTAGGGTTATTACACCGGCAGTCAACGCGCATTGAAAGCGCGATGAGACGCGCGCCAATTGATTGCGCGCTAATGATACGTCAACTGAGCCTGACGTTGCTCGACGTGCCACCCGCAGCCGGGATGTAGCACTTCTCGACGTAATCGCGCACCATGCGGTCGGCGTTGAACCGCCAACCAAGCGTGCGGATGGCGTTCTTCATGCGCGAGATCCAGGCGATGGGCAAGCCATCCTGATCGCGTTGATAGAAGAGCGGAATGACTTGCTCTTCCAGCACGCTGTAGAGCGACTCGGCATCCACGCGGTCGTGAACATCGGTCAGGACATGCGTGCCCCCCGCCCCCACGGCAAAACCGTTCATTCCGTCGTAGGCTTCCGCCCACCAGCCGTCGAGCACCGATAGATTCAGTCCGCCGTTGAGCACCACCTTCATGCCGCTGGTGCCCGAGGCCTCGAGCGGCCGGCGCGGCGTATTGAGCCACAAGTCTACGCCCTGCACCAAATGCTCGCCGACGTTGATGTCGTAATCCTCGACAAACAGTATTTTGCCGATGAACTGCGGATCACGCGTGAACTGCGCGATCGCCTGCAGGACCTCTTTGCCTGGCAGATCGCGCGGATGGGCCTTGCCGGCAAAAATCACCTGTACGGGCAGTTGCGGATCATTGATCAACGCGGCAATTTGCTCGAGATCCTGGAATAACAGGTTGGCCCGCTTGTAGGTGGCGAAGCGACGGGCAAATCCGATCGTTAGCACATCGGGGCTCAATGCCCGACCCAGTCGCGCTAGTACCTCGCGCGGCTCACCGCGCTGCTCGGCCTGTCGCACGGCGCGGCTGCGGACAAAACTAATCAAATCTGCTTTCAGCACCTGATGTGTTTCCCACAGTTCGCCATTATCAATGGTGCCGATCTTGTCCCACAGCGATGGGTCGCTGCTGCTGCGGATCCAGTCTGGGCCCAAATGGCGGTCGAACAGCTGCCGCATCTGCGGCGCCAGCCAACTAGGCACATGAATGCCGTTAGTGATATGGTCGATCGGCACCTCGTCCTCCGACCGGCCCGGATAAAGCGGCTGCCACATCGCCCGACTCACGTCGCCGTGCAACGAGGCCACGGCGTTCGCCCGCCGCGAGTTTTTTAGCGCCAGCACGGTCATGCAGAAGTCTTCGTCGGCGTTATGGATGTGGACGCGTCCCTGCGCCATCAGCTCTTCGGAGGAAATCCCCAATCCATCGCGCAGCGGTCCCAGATGCTCTTCGACCAAGGACTCGGAGAACCGATCGTGTCCGGCCGGCACGGGCGTGTGCGTGGTAAAGACCACCTGCCTGGCCACCCGGCGCCGCGACTCGTCAAAGCTGATGCCTTCGCGCTGCATCCGCTGCCGAATCATCTCCAAGCACGCGAAGGCACTATGCCCTTCGTTGAGGTGTAGTACGCCCGGCGAGATTCCTAACGCCTCGAGCGCCCGCACGCCGCCGACGCCAAGCAGCAACTCTTGTCGCACCCGCACGCGCTGATCGCCACCGTACAGCCGAGAGGTCAGGTCGCGATCCTCGGGCGCATTGCCGTCGACGTCCGAATCGAGCAAGTACAACGAATTGCGCCCCACCGACATCCTCCACACTCGGGCGAACAGCTGCCCGGTGCGCGTTTCCAAAGCCACCGTGATCGGGCGTTGGTCCTTGCCCAGTGCCAGCTCCATCGGCAGCTTCTTAACGTCAACTTCCAGGTAGTCTTCGCTTTGCCAGCCCTCGGCCGTCAGGTGCTGGCGGAAGTACCCTTGGTCATAGAACAGCCCCATGCCCACCAGCGGCACACCCAGGTCGCTCGCGCTTTTAAAATGATCGCCCGCGAGGATGCCCAAGCCGCCGGAATAGATCGGCACCGATTCGTGCAAACCGAATTCCGCCGAGAAATAGACGACCGGCCGCGCACGTAACACTCCGGCATGGCTGGCGCCCCAGGTATCGTCCGATTTCAAATACTCTTGAAAGCGGCGATAGGTGTAGTTCAGGCTGCTGTGGAGCACGTGCCGACGAGAGCGCTCTTCGAGCTGATCCATCGAGATCTCGCTCAACAGCGCGATTGGGTTGTGATCCAATTCACGCCACCGCACAGGGTCAAGCTCGCGAAACAGCGACTCGGCCACTGGATCCCAGCTCCACCACAGATTGCGCGCCAACGACCAGATTCGTTCATAGGCCGGCGCGATGAATTGCTCCAGCGTGCGGGCTTCGCTGACGATTGGGGCCACCTGGCTGGCAGCTACGACCATCATCGCGGTCTCTTCCCGCGAGAATGTGCGTGTTTCGCGCGTCTGCACGACCAGCACGCCTTGGATCACGCCCTGATCCAATAGCGGCACTCCGACAAACGAGCGGTAGGGCTCCTCGCCAGCTTCGGCAAAGTATTTAAATCGCGGATGGCGCGGCGCATCGTCCACCACGATCGGCCGCAATTGCTCGGCGGCCAAACCGGTCAATCCCTCGTTCAATTTCATCGAAACGCGGCCCACGCTTTCGGGCCGCAAACCCACGGTGGCGGCCAAAACCAGGTTGGCACGATCGGGTTTGATCAAGTAGATCGAGCAGACGTCGGTCTGAAACTGCTGCTGGATCAGTTGCACGACATTCGCCAAAGTGTCGGCGGGGTCGCCGCTGCGCGAGACCAACTGCGATATCGCTTCAATGGCTAGTGGGTCGGAATTGGCGCTCGCTTGGTCCACAGCGGGGTGATCCAGAAGGCTCATCGGTGTAATCCCCAAAAGAATCCGAATGGGGCGCAAAATGTCCACAATCGCCCTAGTTGCGCAGCCTCCTTAGGCACTTTACATGCCGCTGGCATGATTCCTTACCGAGTCGTCACGCAGCCCGCGCCCGGCGCGATGCTTTCTGCTGCTGGCACATAGCTTTATGTCGCCGTACCCAGGGTGCGCGCCGGACCTTGATCACAGTCTCTGCACAATACTGTGCCGCGACACCCGCGGGAGACTGCTAACACTCTAGGCAGGGACCGCACAAATCTTCACCCCTGTGTGCGTTGCGACGAGCCAATGAGTCCGACGTGACTTTGATGGAATGCGAGAAAAACTTGGCGAAAACGCTGGCTTGCGATACGACGGATCACTCCGCGCTCTGGTCCGCGATCCCACAACCTGCGATGGTACGGCCTTTGCTCTAAAAAGACGGTCCTACGAACGCGGCGGCTTGCAATTTTATGAAACGCATCGGCATTCTTACCGCAGGCGGAGATACTCCGGCCCTCAACGCCACCATGTACGGCGCCGTCGTGCGCGCCAATCAGTGCAAAGTCGAGGTGCTGGGGTTCATCAAGGGCTTCAGTAGCCTGTTCAACCCGCGCGTTCCGCACGTTCGTCTGAACCCACTGTTCACGACGATCCCCGAGCTCGACCCCACTTACGGCGGCACGATCATTGGCGCCTCGCGCGATTATGTCGATCCGCGCGATCGCGGCATCATTGAAGAGATCGCCGACCGGATCAAGCGGCTGGGCGTCGAGGGGCTGATCTGCATCGGCGGCGACGGCACCCTCAGCGGTATGCAGGTCCTCTCCGAACACTTTCCCACGGTGCTCGCGCCCAAAACCATCGACAACGACCTGGGCCTGAACTACCGCCACGAGCCCGACGAATGGCAGCGCGAGCCGTGCGAGCAGCCCCCCGGTTATCGCTACTTCCGCGCGCCGTCGCGCGTACGCTTCGAGCTGGGGCAAATCGTCAACTATGTGACGCCAGGCTTTGCCACGGCGGTTTACGTTTCGGCCGGCGGCGTGCAACGCATACGCACCACCGCCGAAAGCCACCGCCGCATCGCGATCGTCGAAGTCATGGGGCGACACTCCGGTTACCTGGCTTTGGGCGCGGCGTTTGGTCAGCCCGACATGGTGTTGATTCCCGAAGTTCCCTTGAATGTCGATCGCCTGGTCGAGCGTGTGATCGAGCTTTACGAACTGCAAAAGAACCTGGTCATCGTTTGCGCCGAGGGGATTGTCGACGAAAACGGACGCGAGCTGGGCGCCACGCATAACTCCACCGACCCGGCCGGCAACAAGATACTTAGCGGCGCCGCCGAGGCGCTGCGGCAGATCCTCATCGAGCGACTGGGCGATGCCTACTTCACCGCCAAGCGGCGCAACGAATCGGCCCGGGCGGCGGTCTTCACCCGCAAAGTCGGCCACACGCAACGCGGCGGTCGTCCAGTGATGTTCGACTCGTTCTATGCCACGCAGCTCGGCGGCCACGCTGTCGATTTGCTGCTGCAAGGGCAGGTCAACGGCGTGGCCATCCTGCAATACGATCCGGACAAAGGATTTCACGTCGGCAGCATCAACGGTAACGATTTTCGCGATCGGTGGGGCTTCATTCACTCACGGCAGGTGCATCCGTCTTTTTACGATCCCGAGCGGTTAGGGTTATCGCGCGTCGGAATCGATTATCTCCTGCCGATATTCAACAATGCTCTAGGAGTCGACGATCTGGAGCATGTGCGGCAGAGCATGTTCCGCCGCAGCAACCTGTCCGAGCCCTATCACTCGGTCAACGTCGACGTCAACAAGCGCATCTGCTATCTCGATTGATCGGAAGACAACTCATGGCGGACGTGCTAACCTCGGAAACGGAATTCGCCACTCGCGCGCGGCTGCGCGGTCAGCACGCTAGCGCCGCGGCTACGATGCCCGAGGATTCGGGCCTGGAGTACGATACTCGCATGCTCGACGGGTTGCTCGATCAAACGATATTGCGGCTGGGCGGCGAAGAGGCCTTTCGTCTGGTTGACGAAGTTCGCACCGCGGGGCAAGAGCTGCGCAATACCCCGTCGCTCGAAGCCGCCCGCCGGCTGCGCGATCGGCTCACGTCGCTCGATCTGCCGGCCTTGCGGACGCTGACACGGGCCTTCAGCTTGTATTTCGACCTGATCAACCTTACCGAACAGCAGGCCCGCGTGCGGGCGTTGCGGGCCAGGGCGACGGAATCGCCGTCTCAACCGCTCCCCGAGACGCCGGAATTGGCGCTGGTGCGGCTCCGCGAACGGGGATTCACGGCCCAGCAAGTGGCCTCGACGCTCGAACGGGCCCTCGTGCGACCGGTCTTTACGGCTCATCCCAGCGAGGCGCGGCGTCGCACGATCCTGGAAAAAATCGATTCCATCGCCACCCAGCTCGACCGCCTGGAGTATTGCCAACTTCTGCCGGGCGAGCGTGCCGAAGCCATCGCGACGATCACCGCCGAAGTCGAAGCTTTCTGGTTCACCGATATCGTGCGGACCGAACGTCCCACCGTGCTCGACGAAATCCGGCACGGCTTAGGTCTGGTCAGCGCCACTTTGTTCGAAATGGTCCCCCGCGTATATCGCAACCTCGAAGAAGCCTTGGCCAACACCTTCCCTGGCGAGGCACCGGCGGTGCCACCGCTGTTGCGATTCGGCTCATGGATCGGCGGCGATCGTGACGGCAACCCGCATGTCACGGCCGACGTCACCCGTCAGGCGGTGCGCCTGCACCAGGAAACGATCCTGAGACATTACATCACCCAAGTTACCGAGCTCGGACGAAGGTTGAGTCACTCCAGCCACTTTCTGCAACCGGGCGAGGCCTTGCTCGATTCGCTCGTCATTGACGAAGCCATTCTCTCCGAGGCCAAGCGCTACGGCGAATTGGAGCCCTACCGGCAAAAGTGCGGATATATCGTCGAGCGTTTGCAACGGACTCTGGACTTGTTGGCCACGGCAGTGCCGGATTGGCACCACGACGAACCGACCGTCACTCCTGGAATTTATCGGGCACCGAGTGAACTGCGCACTGATTTGAGCGTGATCGCAGAAGATCTTGAACGCTCGCAAGTAAAGCACGTGGCCACGGGACTGGTCCGCGACCTGACGCGGCAGGTCGACGTGTTTGGGCTGCACATGTTCTCGCTCGATATTCGCCAGCATGCAACGCGGCATGGCCGCGCCATGGAAGAAATTTTCGCCTGGTCGGGAGTTTGTCCGCGGTACTCGAAATTAACCCCTCACGAGCGCTTTGAGTTGCTCGAGCAAGAGCTAGGCCAAAACCGTCCGCTGCTGCCGGCTCATTTGCCATTTTCGCCGGAAACGCGCGAGGTCGTGCAGACTTTCCGTACGGTGTCGGCCGTGCTCGAGCAACAATGTGCCGATGCGATCGACACCTATATCACCAGCGGCGCCACAGAGCCGGCGCACATGCTGGAAGTGCTATTGCTGGCGCGCGAAGCGCGGCTCTTCCGTCCGGAGGAGGGCATCAGCCGTCTGCAGATTGTGCCGCTGCTCGAATCGCTCGAGCCATTGCGCAGTGCCGTCCCCTTTATCCAGCGATTGCTCGTGCAGCCAGTCTATCGACGACATCTCGAATTGCGCGGCAACGTACAGGAAGTCATGCTCGGCTACTCAGACTCCAGCAAGGAAGCCGGCTTCCTGCAATCGGCCTGGTCGATCTACAAAGCGCACCGCGATCTTGGAGACCTGATGCGCCGCACGGGCGTAACGATTCAGATTTTCCATGGCCGCGGCGGTGCCATCGGTCGTGGCGGTGGGCCAGCCAACCAAGCGATTCTGGCTCAGCCGCGCGGCGCCGTGAACGGGCGGATCCGCATTACCGAACAAGGCGAAATGATCGCTGATCGCTACGGCCGCCCGGCCATCGCGGCCCGCCATCTGGAACAAGTGCTCAACGCCGTGCTGCTCAGCAGCTTCCCTGAGGAAGAGCGCAACGACCCCAGTTGGGAATGGGCTCTGGAACGACTGGCCGATAGCGCCTCGCGTCATTACCGCGGCCTGGTTTATGAGACGCCGGCGTTCCTGACTTACTTTGAGCAAGCCACCCCCTTTGCCGAAATCAGCCAATTGAAACTCGCCTCGCGGCCGGCCTTCCGCGGCGCGACGCGCACCATCGACCAGCTGCGCGCCATCCCTTGGGTGTTCAGTTGGATGCAAAGCCGGCACACCTTGCCAGGTTGGTTTGGGCTTGGCAGCGCCGTCGGAGATTTCCTGCTCGATCATGGCGGCGACATCGCGCAGTTGCAGGATATGTACGGCCGCTGGCCATTCTGGCGCACGTTGATCGACAATACCCAGATGATCCTGGCCAAGGCCGACCTGACGATCGCGCGGCTCTACGCCGATCTGGTCGAAGACCCGACCATCGGCGATGAAATCTTCCGCCGCATCGAAACCGAGTTCCATACAACAGTCGATTTCGTCCTGAAAATCACTGGCCAAGGACGTTTGCTGGACAACGTTCCGGTGCTGCAGGGCTCGATCGAGCGACGCAATCCTTATGTCGACCCGTTGAGCTTCATTCAACTGGTGCTGCTCAAACGGCTCCGCGCTGGCGAGGAACCCCGCACCGAATTGCTCACCGCCTGCCTGGAAAGCGTCAATGGCATCGCCTCGGGCTTGAAGAACACCGGCTAAGCCGTGCAGCGGCCGATCAAATCGCCGGATTACGCCAATAATTCGCGCACCACGCGCCCGTGTACATCGGTCAGCCGGTAGTCACGGCCGCTGTGGCGGTAAGTGAGACGCTCGTGGTCCAAGCCCATCAGGTGCAGGATCGTGGCATGAAAGTCGTGAACATGCACGGGATCCTTAGCCACTCGCATGCCGTATTCGTCGGTTTCACCATGAACTATGCCCGGCTTCACACCGGCGCCAGCCAACCACGAGCTGAAGGCCCAATTATGGTGCTCGCGTCCCTTGGCGTCGGCCGTGTTGTTGAACGGCGTGCGGCCGAATTCCGTGGTCCACACGACCAGAGTCTCGTCGAGCAGCCCGCGCGCTTTCAAATCCTTCAATAGGCCCGCGATCGGCCGATCGACATTGGGGGCCAGCCGAGCGTGGTCCATCATGTCTCCGTGCGAATCCCAATTGCCACTGGAGCCGGTATCCACAAGCTCGACGAAGCGCACTCCGCGTTCAATCAATCGGCGCGCCACCAGGCATTGCCAGGCGTATCCCTTCGTGCTGCCGCGCTCAAGGCCGTATAGCCCCATTGTCGCGTCGCTCTCCTGCGACAGATCGAACGCATCCGGCACGGCCATTTGCATGCCGAACGCCGTTTCGAATGATTTGATGCGCGCATCCAGCAGGGCGTCGTCCGGTCGCGCCGCCAGATGACGGCCGTTCAATTTCGCGAGCGCGGCCAATTCCAATTCTTGCCGGAGCACCGGTACGCGCGGTGCAATGTTCGCCACTGGCTCATCTCCCGGCACGACCAACGTTCCCTGATGGGCGCCGGGCAGAAAATCGCTGGCATACACCTGCGAACCGGCATACGTCTGCGCCGGAGCGATCATCACAAACGACGGCAGGTTCCGATTTTCTGTCCCTAATCCGTAACTCACCCACGAGCCAATGCTGGGCCGCGCGAACGCGAACGAACCCGTGTGCATGCCCAGCGTGGCGTTGTAGTGATTCGAATGATCGGTATGCATCGATCGCACGAGCGCAATGTCATCGACGCACCCGGCGATATGCGGGAACAACGAGCTGACCTCGGTGCCTGATTGTCCGTGCGGTTGAAATTCCCATTGTGGTCGCTTGAGAAAAATCCGCTCGTAACCGGGTCGGTTCTGAATCTCGGGATGGTCGAGCTGCACTTCTTTGCCCACGTCGGCCTGCAGCTTGGGCTTGGGATCGAACGTGTCGACATGCGACACACCGCCGGTCATGAACAGAAAAATTACATGCTTGGCCTTGGCCGGAAAGTGCGGCGGCCGCGGCGCCAGCGGATCGGTCGAGACGGCGTGCGCCCCCTGGTCCGCCATTAGCTCGTGCAGCAGACCAGGCCATAGCATCGACCCCGCCACAGCCGAGCGCAACATGGCACGCCGCGAGCAGAAACAGCTCGAAGGCTTGTCATTAGTGTGGTGGTCCTGTTTATGCATAATCCGATCTCTCTGCGGTCAGTCTACTAGTCGATGTGCAGAAATTCGTTGGTCGCGAACAGCACGCGTGCCAACGCGCACCAGGCCAGTCGCTCGGTATCCGCAGCGCCCGGCGCTGACACGGTTTTTGCGTAGTCCGCCAGGAACGACGCCGCAATAACCTGCTCGTCCGGCGTGGCCGATCGCGCGAATAATTGCTGATACGCGAAATCCACGCGCAAGGCGTTTTCTGCCCCGGCGCCGATCACCCGGGCAGCGAACATCTCGGCCCGTTGGTGCAATTGCGGATCGTTCAAAAAGTACAAGGCCTGCGTCGGCACGGTCGTCACGTCGCGCAGCGGCGTGCTGGCATTCGGATCGGCACCGTCGAAGAGCGCAAAGAATCGCGTTCGACGATTTCGCTTTTGCATTACGTATACACTGCGCTTGAGCGTATCGTATTCGGCGGCAAAGGGACCATGCTGCGTGAAAGACCAGCTCGCTTCCGGTGGGAACGGGTGCGATTCACCCGGCGTCCGATCCAGCTCGCCGCTTGCGACGAGCAACGTATCGCGCAGCTCTTCGGCAGCCAAGCGGCGGCGAGCAAACCCCACGTACCGCTCATCGGCCATGCCTGTAGCCGCCTGCTGGTAGGTCGCGCTCAACAGAATCAAGCGGTGCAAAGCCTTCACGCTCCAGCCGCTACGAACAAACTCACTGGCCAGGTAATCGAGCAGCTCGGGATGCGTCGGGGGCGCGCCGCGGGCTCCAAAATCATTGGGCGTCTTGACCAGCCCGCGGCCGAAGTGCCCCTGCCAAACGCGATTGGCCATGACGCGTGCCGTGAGCGGATTCGCCGGATCGGTCAACCAGCCGGCCAGTTCCAACCGACCGCTCGTCTGGTTGGATTCGACGCGTTGACCGCCCAGGAAATCGGGAAACTTGCGCGGCACCTCATCTCCCAGGTCCTTGGGCTCGCCACGGCGTTGGATGCGCGCGTTGTGCGGTGTTCCTTCGGCAACCGCATAGGCGACCGGCATGCTTTGATCACGCCCTACCAGCGCATCGCGCGCACGTTGCGCGCGAGATAGCGCCTGGCCGAGATCTCCCAAGGCCGCCAGACCAGCGGCCAACTCCGCCGCGGCATAGTGCATGACCTGCCAGCCAACACCATCGACCCCGCCAGGGTGCACATCCGTAACGCGCCCGCGAATGCTGACGGCGCCATCGATCGGGCTTGACCAGGCCAAGGCCACCGCACCGCCCGGGCCAGGGTGCATGAAAAACTGCCGCGGGGCCAACGAGGTCCATACCTTCACGGCCTGTTGCGAGGTGTTTACGAACAGCGAAGGAGTGTCCCCCTGTCTCCAGCCACGCAATTCAGCACGGCCGTCGATCGCCGCCAAACTCTCCGACAGCATGACCGGTCCGTCGCGGGCGTCCAAAAAACTCCACGTTGCAGGGTTGCCGTACGTATCCGCATGCGGATTGCCTGTGAGCAAGTCGGTCAGCAGGTCCGCCGCGCTCCAGCGCCGCGCGCCCCCGCCGATCTCGCAAATCTCGAACTCCACTTGCGTGCTATCGGCACCGTGGTTGCCACGGGGCGTAATGAACAACTGCACCACTTCGCCGCGACGTACCACGACATGTTCCAGCGGCACTTGCGAGCCCTGGGCGATGTCGACCGTCGCGCCATCGTCGATCTCGCCGGCCGATAGCAGGCGCCCCGTTGCCGTCATGGCCAATTTCAAACGCGCCGACTGTTCGACTTGCGCGGCAACGATTCGCTTGATCTCCGTCTCGGCCTGCGGCACTTGCTCTGCCGCTTCCTTGGCCAGTCTTTCAGATTCGGCCGGCGACACCAGCGACACCAGGTCGCGTGGCCGTTGATTGGGTTCACAGCCCGGATAGGCAAATTTGCTGCTCTCGAAGATTCCGTACAGGCCGTAATAGTCGCGCGTCGACAGCGGATCGTATTTATGGTCGTGGCACCGGCAACATCCCAATGATAACCCCAACACCGACTTGCCCAGCGTATCGAGCGTGTCTTCGAAAGTCAGGTGCATGTCCTTTTCGATATCATGACCAAAGCGGCGGGCAATTGCCAAATAGCCTGTGGCAACGACGCGATCGGCGTATTCCTCGGCGGGTCCCTGTCGGCCGATCAAGTCTCCGGCGATCTGCTCGCGGACGAACTGGTTGTAAGGCAGATCGCGATTCAGCGCGCCAATGACCCAATTGCGATAACGCCAGGCGTGCGGCAGCGGGTGATCGGAATTCTCGCCGGCGGTATCGGCATACCGCACCACATCCAGCCAATGGCGGCCCCACTGCTCACCGTAGTGAGGCGAGGCCAACAACCGCTCGACAACGGCTTCGTAGGCGCGCGGCGATGTGTCTAGCTCGAACGCAGACACTTCCGCGGCCGTGGGGGGCAAACCTGTCAGGTCGTACGTCACGCGTCGCAGCAAGGACCTACGATCAGCGGGCGCCGTGGGGTGTTGGCCGGCCATTTCCATCTTCGACAGTACAAAACGGTCGACGCCCGTCCTCGGCCACGATTCCTCGCGCACCGACGGCGGGGCCGGAGTCTGCACTGGCTGGTAGGCCCAATGATTGGCCGCGGTAAATTCGACCCGCCGCTCCGCCCATGGCGCACCCGCCTTGATCCAAGCGACAAAGTCGGCCACTTGATCCGCGCGCAAGGCTTTGTCCGGCGGCATCGCCGACACGTCATCGGCGCGTAAGAGCGCCTTGATAAGCAAGCTCTCCTCCGGCTTTCCAGGAACGATTGCCGGTCCGGATTCGCCCCCGCTGACGAGTGCCTCGCGCGACGTTACCCGCAAATCGCCGGCCACTTGCTGATCGCCATGGCAGCGAAAACACACGCCGGCCAGCACGGGATGAATCTTTTGCTCGAACAGTTCCAAGGCGGCTGCGGCGGGCTCGTCTGCCCGCGCCGCCGCCGGGAGCAGGGCGAGCGCCGCCATGATCCTCCAGCACCACGGTGACGCGATGCGGCCTGTGCGCTGCACGACTAGATCTCCAGAAGCTCGTCGGCATCGCCGAATCGATCCATGCGGACTCCTACCTTGTCCATCATCGACAGGTACAGCCGGCACATCTGCCGGTTCGGCTTGTCGAGATAGTCGAGCACGCGGCCTCCCTTGATCTGCCCACCTCCGCCGCCGACCATCACGACGGGCAATTTCATGGCGTCGTGAACTCCGGTAAGCATGCTCGAACAATACATGAGCATGGAATTATCGAGCGCCGTCCGTTCCCCTTCCTGGATCGCGTCCAGCTTGCGGGCAATATAGCCCAGTTGGCTGATAAAGAACTGATTTACCTTCAGCCAGTCGGCCGTGTCGTTGTGGGACAGCAAATGGTGGATCATGTAGTCCACGCCCAGATTGGGGAAGCGCAGCGACGAGTGATCGTTATTGAGCTTCAGCGTCGACACACGCGTTGTGTCTGTCTGGAAAGCCAACACCAGGATGTCGCACATCAGCCGCATATGCTCGCCGATGTCTTGCGGCAGTCCGTCGGCGGGGCGAGGAATATTGGGCCGATCGAGCGTGGGGCGCCAGCCCTGCACCTGCCCGGCCTTGCCTGCATCTTCGATGCGCTGCTCAACCTCGCGAACGCTGTCGAGATATTCGTCCAGCTTGCGTTGGTCCGAGGTGCTGATCCCGCGGCGCAGGTCGCGAGCGTCAGACAATACGGCATCCAGCACGCTTTCGTCCCCTCGCGCCACTTCGTCCTTGAATAGGCGGTCGAAGGCCAGGGCCGGATACAGTTCCAGCGGCGTGGGCGTGGTGGGCGAGCTCCACGATATGTGCGAACTGTAAAGCATCGAGTAGTTCTTATGGACCGAGGCGTTGGACATCTCACAGCCCAGCACCAGGCTCGGTACCTTTGTGGCCCGTGCGAACCGCTGGGCGACGACCTGGTCGACACTGGTGCCGGAACGGATCTCGCCGCCGCTGGCCAAAGGCGCGCCCGACAACAAGTTGCCAGTCTGCGAACTATGAATGTTTCCCTTTTGGGCCTCTTCGTTATATAGGCCGCGAATAAACAGCAGCTTCTCTCGGAAATCGGTGAGCGGCTCCAGCACCTTGCCAAGCTGCATGTCGCGCCCTTCCCCCTTGGCCCACCACTCGGTCGAGTGAAAGCCATTGCCGGAAAAGAGGACCGCCATCCGCACCGGCGGTTGATTCGTTTGCGCGGCAGGACCAGCATCCGCGGCCCAGGCAGGCAGCGACTCGAGCCAGGGCAAAGCCATCGTGACCCCCAAGCCGCGCAACACGGAACGACGCGTAAGGCGAAAATCCTGCATCATGGCAAACACCTGATTCCTTGGGGCGTAACGAATTCCAGGTCTTTAATCGGCACTAACGGTTGCCGCAAAACTAGCGGCACGTTTATCTATCTATTCATCTCGATTTGCCAGCGAGGCGCCCGTCGCACCGCGCTGCCGAGTTCGTTCAACTATTGGTCCTCGGCATCGGCCACTCCTCGGTGATAACGGAACTGCTGGCTACGAACAACGGCCTCGACCGCCGCAGAGAATCGATAATCCTGCTTTGTTAGCTGGGTGACCATGTCTTCCACCAGCGGCTGATCCGATAGCTGCACGCCGCGCCCTAACGCATAGCCCAAAAGCTTGCGCGAGAAAGTGCGCAGGAACTGATCCTTCCGCTGCGTGAGCAAATAGCTGCGCAGATCGGCCAGGCCATCGATGTGCGTGCCGTCGGGCAAGTCGGCGGCCGTATCGATCGGCCGGTCTCCCAGGTCCTTGTCCCGTTTGCGGCCAATTGCGTCGTACCGCTCCAAGGCAAAACCAAACGGGTCGAGCTTGGCGTGGCACGTCGCACACTGCGCCAGGTTGCGATGCTTTTCAATCAGCTGCCGCACGGTCAAGCCTTCGGTCGCTCCTTCATCATCCGGCAGAACAGGAACACCCTTGGGGGGCTTTGGCAACTTTTCCCCCAGCACCATTTCCAACAGCCAGTTGCCACGCAAAATCGGACTGGTGCGTGACGCCCCCGAGTTCTTGGCCAACGTCGTACTCAACCCCAGGATGCCGCCGCGGCCAAATTGCCGCACACCGTCGACACGCCGCCATTCTGTCCCGGTCACGCCGGGAATACCGTAATGCTCGGCCAACGGACCGTTGAGGAACGTATGATCGGCATCCAGGATCTCCAGCACCGAACCATCGCGTTGGAACAGGTCGGCAAAGAACCTTATCGATTCTTCGTACATGTCGCCGCGCAACGCGATGAACGTGGGAAAGTGCCGCTCGCTCTTTTCATCGAGCTTGTCGAAATCGCGCACATCCAGCCATTGGCAGGCAAACTCGGTGGCTAGGCTGCGCGCGCGATCGTCGAGCATCATCCGCCGCGATTGTGAAGCCAACACGTCAGGATTGCTCAACTCACCAGCGACCGCCAAGCGGCGCAATTCGTCGTCGGGCTGCGAAGACCAGAGGAAATAGCTCAGCCGACTGGCCAATTCCCAATCCGTAACCGGTTGCGCTTGGCTCCCCGGCGGCGCATGCTCGACGCGATACAAAAATGCCGGCGAGACTAGCACCCGTGCCAGCACCAAACGCAAGGCTTCGTCATGTGACAGGTCTTCGCTGCGCAGTGTGCGATATAGAGTACGCACTTCGTCTTCTTCATGAGTCGTCAATGGTCGACGATAGGCGCGCGAGGCGAACTCAACCGCCCGGTCGACCTGCACTGGCGCCGTATCGAGCAATGATTGGCGGAAGGCATCCGCCCCTTCGTAAATCTGCTTGCGATAAGGCTCGAACAGGCCCGGATCGCTGTCTTGGGTCGCATATTCCATCAATTGATGAAAGGCGTCCTTCAGTCGCAGAGCATCTTGGGTGATGTAGCGGAGCTCGGCCCATAGCTTGTCCAGACGAGCATGCTCAGCATCGTCGAGCATCAGCTGCGAGAGCGCGTCGTCGTCGCGATGTAAGAGTTGCAGGGTAACCGCTTCGTCGATGGGTACGATCCGCGGATAGCAGACCGCCGGCGGAAACAAATGTCGCACTTCGGCGAACGACGCCAGGACACGGGCCCGAGCCTGGCTGCCGTCACGCGCTACAAGAGGTACGCCGGGCAGCAACGCCGACACCGCATCAGACACCGTAATCGCCACGCGCGGCTGCACACTCCCTTCGGCACCCAACTCGGCGTCGAGCGTACAGGTGGCGACAAACTCGCCGCCGGCGACCAATTCGGCCGGCAATCGTATCGCCAGGACCGATGGCGCCTCGACGGACAAGAAGTTGGGACTGATCGGCTGGCCATCCGCGCGCTTGCCGAAGAGTGCGGGATCGACGCCCCACGCCGGCGCGCTTGGGTCGGCCGCGGGCGTCGCACTGGCGAGCTCGGCAGACGATTTGGTCCGCGCTGCCCGCGCGAGCGGACTTAAGACCGGTCCGATCAACGATGTGACCTGTCGATAGCACACCGCGTTGGGGTCATCCCCTCCGCCGGGGCGCGGACCCATCAGCAATTGCTGTACTTCTTGCGCGAGCGCTTGCTTCGCAGCGGGATCTTGCGCGTCACGCCATTGGGCCAACTTTGAACTGGGGGGAATCACTGGAGCGTACTGCCCATCGGTCGCTGGCTCAGTATAGAAATGCCATACGCCCTGATTGCCAAGTCGGTCGGCGTGCGGATTGCCGGCCAGCACATCGCTGGAAATATCTCCGGCGAGTTGCCATTCGCGGCGTTCGCCATCTGTCGTCGCAAGCGTGAGATCGATCTCGGTCAAGTCGCAAGCATGGTTGCCATCGCGTGGCCCAATCGCCAGGGACACCAGATCCCCGGGATGAACCTTTATGCCATCCAAAGGACCGGCCGCGGGGGTCTTCAGCCCGTCGCTCGTGCCGCCGGCCAACCGAGTGCGCGACAGGCCGCGCCGCAGTTCCAGCGACCAGGTGATACCATTGCCGCAAGCCGTGTGAGCGCGGGCCACGTGCGCAGTTACTTGCAATGTCGCCGCAACCGGACTCTGCCAACCGACTACTGTTTGCAAAGTGGGCGCTGGATGCACCGCAACACGATGGGGCTTCATCGTGCCGGGAATATGCACTTCCTGGTCCGAAGCATTGGCCACCAGGTTCGGCGTTTCGTTCGGGCCCCAACCTTGCACGAAGTTGTAGCCCCCCATGCTCTTGATTTGGTTCGTAAAGCGGCTGTCGATGGTCACGGTTCCCTGCGGGACAATGCCCAGGTAATCGAGCCAACCGATCAGCGCCTCGGGATCGAGCTGATGCTTTTGCGCGAGCGCGGCGGAATCGACGGCGCCGCTGATGGTCTGCGCTTCACCAGCCGCGGCCAGGTAGAGGGCAGTCGCTGACAGCACCTCTTTGCGCCTGGCCAACAAGTATTCGCTCTGCTGTCGGATATCGCGCAGTGCCAACGGGGCGCGGCCCGGACTTTCTAAGCGTGGCTCTTGCCAGACGACCATATCTGCGGCGTGACCATCCCCTGCGTCGCCCGCGGAGAGATAAACCGTGACTTCCTCGGCGTCGGGTGCCGGCTGCAATTTGACGCGTACCTCCTGCGCGGCAACCACTTGGTCGACCGGCTGATGCCACGGCTTCATGTGTCCTACGGTATTGGTACGCCAGAGGGAACTCTGCCACGGACGAATCAGGGCGGCTAACGTCGCGACATCTTCAGCTTTGGCGCTGCGCCATTGCGTACGCAGTCGATCGATGACACTACCGGAGTAATCAGCCGTGCGGGCGGCAGCATCAGTTTGTTTCGGCTCTGCATTGAGCGTCTGCCAAAGCACGGCCAGATACTTAGGACTAAGATTGCGCTCGGCCGCGACGGTAGCGATGGTCTTGGAGCCAGCCTGCACCGCCCCTCGCTCGACGATCGTTGCTTCGAGGTAAGCTTCAAGCGGCACCCGACCGTCGCCATCGGCAAAGCGGCGGTACATGCCACGAATCTCGCCTAATAGCTCGTTCTGCCAGTCCCCTTCGTTGGTCGCCGGCGAGAAGCGAAAGCCATCGGGCAGTAACACTGCATGCGCGGCAACCTCCTTGGCCGCGTCGAGGTACTTGGTCAGCAGCGCCGGCGACATCACTAGCGATTCACCCGTATTGATGAAGCCTTCGCCGGCGGCGCCATCGATCGGAAACTCGCGTGCCGGCGTAAGGGGCACACCTGTCAGGTCGCGAATCGTACAGGTGTACTCGAAATTATTCAGCCGACGCATGACGACGCGCCCCGGATCACCGGCCGAGGCCCGCGCCTCGGCATCCAAATAGTTGCCGACCCAGCCACGCAGCTGCTGCCGCTCGTCGGGCGCGGGCTGCATAGCGTCCTTGGGGGGCATCTCGCCGTTGTCCAACATCTCGGCCACTTTTTGCCAAGTCTTGGGGCGGCGTCGGACCTCGGTCAGCGTGGCAAAACGCTCGAGGTTAAGTTCCCCTTCCTGGGTCTCGGCCGAATGGCACTCCAGACAGTAACGTTGCATCAGGCCGTGAACCCGCGCGCGATACGACTCGCTCAATTGCTCAAACGGGATTTCGTCGGCCCGTGCCGAGTCCAGTACAGATAGGTAGCCGACAAGCACGGCCAACCACACGATTGGCCTCGCGCACCGGATCACTGACGTAAAATCCTTGCCTCGCGAGTTCATGTACTTTCCATCCGCCGTTGGTGACTTCTAATGTGCTCTTCCAATTCCTCGCAGGCCAGGTCCAGATTGCCGGCCTGCAACGCATCGATCAGACGTTGATGCCCATCGATGCCTTGGTCGCGCTCGGCCCTTTTGACGCTCTCGCGAAATCGCAAGAAAAAGACTGCCAGTAAATCGTTGAATGCCAGCAGCGGCGACAGGCCGCTCGACTCGACCAGGCGCCGATGGAAGGCGATATCCAGCTCGACCCACCGGGCCAGGTCGCGGGCACGTCGCAGTTCTTTGACAAGCTGTGCGAGCCCTTCGTAAATCGTAGGGTCTTTTTGCATCCGCCGCATGACGTACGGCAGTACACCCGTCTCGATCAGAATCCGTGTTTCGATCAGTTGGACGGCGGGGGCTTGCTGAAGCGACGGATGAAAGCCCAGGTAGGCAGTAACCCGATCGATATCGACCGAACCGACCGTCAGCCCCACGCCCGGCTTCGAGGCAACGATGCCCAGGAACTCCAGCGCCTTGGTGGCCTCGCGCAGACTCAAGCGGCTGACGCCGAACTGCTCGGCCAGCGCGGTCTCGGTCGGCAGCCGATCCCCCGGCTTCAGGCGCTCGCTAGTAATATACGACGTCAGATGATCCGCAATGACGTCGCGGATCTTGCGACGCGGGAGAGCTTCGAGCATGTAGGAAGGCTCCAGGCGGGGGCAGCCGGTGACTGCGTGAAACCAGCAATTAGATTATCTGATAATCGAGACGTGTCAAGAAAACGGCGGTCCCGACGCGTTAGAAATGGCACGCCCTGCCACGGCGAAGGCGACAGAAACGGCCCCGCGGGACGATTACTTGGCCGTGTTTTCAGACAATACGTAACACGCCATCTGTTCGTCGTTACGCACGTAGAGCCGCCCGTGCGCGATCGCGGGGTGATTCCAGGTTTTGCCGTCGAGCGCGTGGAAACGCGCAATCTCTTGATGCCGCTCTGGCTGCGCGGCAACCAGCACCACGTCCCCGGCCTCGGACAAAATCACGAGCAATTTCTGATCTTCTAGCAGGAGCAATTGGCCATGGCCGTAGCGACCGCCCTTCCACCGCTGCGCGCCCGTCTCGGCATCGACGCAACAAAACATGCTGCCGTTGAATCCGTACACGGCATTATCGATAACCACGAAGTCGTTGTAGGCAGGTTTCATCGACTTCGAAGCCCAGCGCTCGGCG